>CAYHDM010000116.1:0-2550 GCA_964355455.1 uncultured Candidatus Saccharibacteria bacterium | reverse complement strand
TGAGACATATGGAAAAAAGCGATTATCTGGCAGTAGGCAGGTTTTCAAAGGAATTTGCTTCAGAAATTAGCTTGTCCGAATCACAACGATCAACACTAGTCGAATTATTAACAATTATCGACGGATTCCAAAACCAAGATCCCGATCTGATAGAGTTGGGTAAGCGCGAGGCTATGAATATAAAAAGGGATGCGGAAAGGTTTTCAAAATTAATGGCCAAAGCAAAGGAGCATTCCCCCCGCTCGAACAGTATTAGCATGCAGGAGACTAAACAACTGTTGTACGGCATAGTCAGAGAAAATCCAAATATAACTGCGAATCAGGCAACCAGAATACTTGAACAACGACATAACAAAAAACTTAAAATAAGAACCGTGGTTACATATTTGGATCAATTGAAAGACGAAAGAATGATTAAATTAAACAAGAGAAAACGATCAAATTATTGGGTTGCTATTGACCCAACTCAAAACTAACCACCGACAACTAAATGTAATTTCTGGCAATTCCAGCTTCAGAAAATTCGCTTCAGCTTCGAAAAAGGTATAAAATACACTCAGAATGGCTGATTTAAAAACCTTGATTAAAAAAATTAGAAAATTTAATTATGAACGGGATTGGGATCAGTTTCACAATTACAAGGATTTGGCGATTTCTCTATCACTTGAAGCAGCTGAGGTTTTGGAGCATTTCCAGTGGAAAACAGAGAAAGAAATCGAAGAACGCATTAATATACGAAAGGAAGAAATAGCCGATGAGCAGGCAGATGTATTAATTTACCTTCTACAAATCTCGGATCAACTAAAATTAGATATCGTAAAAGCAGGTTTGAATAAACTTAAAAAAGCAGCCAAAAAATATCCGGTAGAAAAATCCAAAGGTAAACACACAAAATATACAGAGCTATAAAAAAAATTTCTCGCAAATTTAGCTTGGAAAATCGAACTTGTATATTAAGTGGATAGGAAGAAAGAACTTATTCCCAATGAGAGTTCTACCTTGGTGAACTGATCTATAAAACCTTGTCTACCTAATAAGGGATCGCCTTTCGGATTAATATCTTCTGAAAATAATACGTAAGAATCGAAACTGTGGTTTTTCCCTTTTTGAGCAACCATCAAGTTTACGATGTATGGTTTCCCTTTCAGTGAAGACGATTGTGTTCCTACTCCTCCGAATTCTAGCACTCTTTTAATTTTAGACAGATCGATCCCAAGAATATGAGCAATATCTGAGTGGAATACATTCATAAAGGCTCCGGAATCCAGCAAAGCAGTATAAGCAACTTTTCTATTATTATCTGGATTTGTGACAATTACTTCAAGAAGTGGAATTTCATCATTTCCTGCACTAGTCGTCTTAAATTTAAACTTCATTTCTTAACCAATATAAGGCACGTATTTAACGGGAACTTTATAAAGCTTTGGGATTTCGCTCCCTTTCTTCTTTGCCTCATCATATGCTTTCTGAGCTTTTTTGCTGCTTGCAATAACCCTAGATGAGCTTTCATTTAAGGCCACCCACTGACCTCCATACCGTTTTATTAATTTTTTAAGATCGATATTCATGTTATTTTCTCAATAAGTATTATACAAAAATCTTTAACAAAAAGTAATATCATTAAGTAAATTAACAAGAATCCCATCAAAGGCAATTCAGCATCTCATGAGCCTGAGCTTTTCTTGTCGAAGGCGGGAGAGTAAAATACGCATCAATTATGGCTGAAAGACCAATTTTTAATTTAATTAATGCTTTGATTCACTTGCCTTTTGCCTCAGTTGTTGTAAGAATTCCTGACGGAACCTACTTTGAAGCAGAAACGACCGATCGTTCGAGAAATCTGCGTCCTATAAGAGTTGATGGTCAAACAGTAACCATACCTAAAGGAGGCGGAGGAGTTATCAATACTCCAATAGAAAAAGTTGACATCAAAGATTGGAGAGGAAGGCCTGGACATGAACCCGGGGCATCAATTGTATTTGATGGAAAGAGAAGAGGCCTAGATGCCATAGATAACAAAGTTTTTACTCAGGGCGGAATAGAAATCGTGTACAAAAACAGAGATTAAATTTACTCGAAGTCAGCTTCATAAAATCTCACTTTATGTTCGAAAGACGTTCACTTTCTTGTTATAATCCAAGTATAAACTTTAAGTACACTGACAGACTTGCGCTTTTGGATATTAAAGGAAAGAAGGTCCTTCTTGCTTTAAGCAAAAACAAAAACACATGGTTCATTCCCGGCGGTAAGAGAGAAAAGGGCGAAACAGATAAAGAGGCGCTGATCCGTGAGATTAAAGAAGAATTAGCGGTTGATGTTGTTCCGGATTCTATTGCTTACTTTACAACACTTGAAGGAAACGCTCATGGAAAACCCAAGGGAACGAAAGTGAGGATTGCTTATTATACTTGTAAATATATTGGGAATCCGAAACCTGATTCTGAAATCGAAAGAATTGAATATTTCTCATTCGCAAATGCACCCCAATTAGCAGAGACAGGAAAGTTAATACTTAACGAGCTAAAGTTAAAAGGACTAATAGAATAATTA
>CAYHDM010000115.1:0-2595 GCA_964355455.1 uncultured Candidatus Saccharibacteria bacterium | reverse complement strand
CCGTTCAGTGGTCGTGGTTTTACCCGCATCAATATGGGCAATAATGCCGATATTGCGCACCTTATCCAGCGCGACATCGCGGTTCAAAGTCAATGATGTTTGTGGTTGTGCCATATGTAATTAAATACCCCCCTTCGCTAAAGCTTCGGAGGGTTACCTTTGCTTTTGCCTACTTTAATGTTATACCGATTGGAAGCTAACGACCACTCATGAAGTGATTTTGCTTCGGGGCGGTAAAAAAGCCACGTTTATCCCGCTTCGCGGGACACTGCGTAGCCGCCGTGTTTCAACGTAGTTATTGTACTAGAAATTCACCTTCCTGACAAGCGGGGTCTGGCGTGACTTCATATCGAGTAAACCAGTATATTCTTACGCAATTCCAGTTGCGTCAAGCTTCCAAATCTTCAATGCGCATGCACTCAATTCTTTTTGTCGTTTATCTACACTCCCAGTATTCCAGCGAGCATACCCTAGAAGTTCTTTTGTGAGGTAAAGATCCGAATCTTTATATACGCTCTTTTTAAGATCAAATTTTGCGTTTTTCAATTTTTCGTTGAGCGTTCGAGACAGCAAGGTAAGATTACCAAGCCTATCTATATATTGTTCGTGATTTGGCCATCTGCTCCCGGAAGACGGATTTTGCGGATAAATATGTTCAACATGAACACGGTCAGGTGCTTCAACGACAACTTCCATAGTCTTCCGCTTATAACGCTCAAGCTCTTTTAATACATAGCGTGCAGAGGCAAGACGTCTAATCGTCACACCAACAAATTGAGTCTGAAATTCTGTATCTTTTGGACTCGCCGTGATGATCGCTTTAATCCCAAAAATTATATTTTTTGTTTTTCGCATTTCTCGGGCGACCTTATAAACAGTTTTTTCTAAAACTGTAGATTCACGATTACCAATGACTATATGTCTAACATAGAAAATAATTAGCATTTTAAGTAATTTTTCTTTATCCACATCAGGAATAGAAACGGAAAGGCAACTGAGAACTGCTGGGTAAAGGGATCTTGCACCCAAGTCATTAATATCTTGCAGACGCCGCTCGATATTTTTGTTGGTGTGTATTCCCGAGGTAATATCCTTATATAAAACCGCTGCTCCTGCTAAATCATTAGAGAAGCGTAGTGAGTCTACATGTCCTTTCTCAATAACAGATTTCATTTCTCTATAAAGAGACCTTGTTTTTACATCGCCCCACTCTGACAACCAATAGTGTCGTAAAAACTCGTCAACTCTTACACTTCCCTCTTCGAGGGAATAAATTGTTAACCAGCTTCTAATGATTTGATCATGTGCGCGCTTATCGGCCCTTCTTAATAATAGGTTTCTGAGAAGATCTGGAGTTGATAGGCCAATTCCTCTGTCATTGAGAGTTTCGAATACCGCAGCTGCATTATCTTCATCTGCGGATAGTACCGCAACAACAGACATATGGTCGGTTACGACCTCTCTTATTCGCAGAGCCCATTGGTAGCCATTTCTACCACCACCGAGGTCAGAATATTTTTTATCAAATTGTGCACGAAAATAATCTCTCGCATTGGCTATCAGTTCATGGGATCTTCGAACTGGTTTTGGTCTATGTGGTCGATCAAAATCCTGAACTTCTGCTTTATAAAAATCTTGATCAAATCTGTTTAATGTAAGTTTATAATAATCTTTGCCAGTCGCGTCATCTATTTCCTTTATATATTTTTCCTCGGTTCTTGTTGCAGCATCTTTTTTAAATTCCGCAAGTTTATCTCTGATCACTGATAATATAATAGTCGCTGTTGCCAAACGCTGTTGACCGTCTAGTAATAATTGACCGCCCTGTTGATTTACAAGCACAATCGAGCCTAAAAAATATTCCTCCCGGCCAATGGTTTTATCAGGATACTGATCGGAAAAGGCGATTAAGTCTTGCCAAAAAATCTCTATTTGACCCGCGTCCCAACTATAATCCCGTTGCCATTCTGGCACCTGAATTGTTGGACTTGTTAAGCTCAGTAGTTCACCAATTGTTTTCTTTTCTGCAGTATATTGATTTGCCATAGAATTTTTTTAGTTAATTAACTTATCCAAGAATCACCCAAAGTATAGTACTTTTCCTTAATCGAAGCAAAGTAGCGGCAACAACCCAAACTTCTCGTTTTGCGCGTCTGATTAATTAAACTTTTTCCACTTCCCTTCGGATACCACGGAGATTTTGCCATCCTCAACCTTAATTGCCGTTGTATCGTCGATGGCGTAAAACTGCGTCGGGGTTTGGCGCGCGAGTTTCTCGAGGTAACCGACTCTGACATTGGGAAACCATTTCGAATTTAAATGCGGGCGGATTTCAAAGTCGACAAATCCCAAACCTTTGGCGTTTTCGAATTTTCCCGTTTGTTCATAATACAGCATGCCCGCTTTGGAGAGAGAAACATTTTTTGCCGTAACCATGCTCCCGGCACTTATTCCCATGTAGACTTTTGTTTTCAAAAGTGTCGGGAGAAGCTGCTTGAGCCCTGATTTATCCAGCCACGTCAGAAGATATTCTACATTGCCACCACCAAAAACCAGAACGTCTGCTTTTTCCAAACTCGGAAGCCAAATATCTTT
>CAYHDM010000114.1:0-2662 GCA_964355455.1 uncultured Candidatus Saccharibacteria bacterium | reverse complement strand
TCAATAAATTTATTTATGATCATGTCTTTACCTTTCTCTGGTTTGACATCCAGAATATTCAGCCCCATCGGTCTTTCACTGCTCGGATCAAAATAAATTACATCGTCAATTCTGTCAGGAGGAATCTGCTGGACAATATCGCTAACCGCCGAGCCATGAGGGTCGATAAAGGCAACCCCCTTACCTTCTCTAATATCCTGAAGCGCCATGAATTTCATAAATTCGGATTTGCCCGTACCTGTGGTTCCGAGTATGTACATATGGCGGCGCCTATCTTCATCCTGCATATAAATCGGCACCTCGACACCCCTAAAAATAGACTTCCCTAAATACAAACCGCTTTCGGGAAGTTCGATAGGCGCCGCTGAACCTTTACTACGAAGCCAATTAATTCGTGGAGTTCTCACGTTTTTATTCGGCAAGTGCCACAAAGTCGCGAGTTCTTAGGTGTTGAAAATACTCCATCCTTTAAACCATTCCTTTTTTAAAATATGTGGGATTTCAAAAGGCAAATCAATTTTATCGACAACCGGAAACATCCTCGCAATAAAACTAATAACAAAAAATTTCTCATATCTTTTTGGAGCTTTTTTAAGGGAATTAAACGTCGGATTATTAAATTGCCCAAACGCCCGTTCCAAATTACTTAAATTTGCTTTTGCAGAGGCCTCATCATTAGAAACCGAAACCAGCCGAATAACCGTCTCAAAACCGATTTTTGAAATTTTATCCTGTATCGTTTGGATATAGTCCTCATCAATCTTTGACATTTTCAAACCTCCACCGTCCTTATCGACTTTATTTCTATCTCCGAAATATTTTTTAATGTGAGCTTTTCCGTTTGACTGCCATGCATCTTCCGCCGGACGAATAATCATCTGAATTGCCAGACCCTCCCCTTCGTGAAGTTTGCTGAGGGCGGCCGTGATAATGGCCATTGAATCCACTTTCATTTCCTCATATGTATTTATCGGGAAGTAATCGGCTTTTTTTAAAACGAGGCTTGAGAATTCGACCTGACCGTCGTTACTCCACAAAAACCAAGGATCAACTTTCGTAATTTCCGCATCCGGATAAGCCGCGTTAATCTGTTTCTCAACCAGATTTTCTAAATTTTTTGGACAAACCGCGTAAAAATCAATCGAATTACTATTCGCGACAATTTCAAAACTTATGTGGTCATGTTCTTTCAGCGACTCAAAAAAACCGCCTTTGCGGATTCCGTACATACTGCTGTACATCTGTTCCGACATTGACGGCTCAATTTCGTTATCTTCCGGGATTTGAATTTTTAGAAAAACTTTGTCATGAAGGCTTCTTTTGCGGTTTTTAAAACGGAGATACCAGATATAGCTCTTAAATCCGTAGTAGATCGCAAACATTAAGACTAAAACGCTAACTGCCAGGAACGTAGCAACCTGTATAAAATAAAAGAATTGATCTATAAAGGATAATTCACTAGGCATGCTAAACGAATTTTAGCACAGAATGCGGATGTAATTAGAACATTCCAGACAGAACTTTGTCCCAAGTTGCAGTAGATTCCGGAGATCCTATTTCGGGATTTAAGCTGCTCAGCCCAAGCGCCGGAGCATACGTCGTGGATCCCCCTTTAGAAGCTGATTTGTCGCTATTTTCTGCTGATGCAGGGAGGACCCTATCTTTTTCACCTGTTTCAGATGAAATCCGACCTAAAGTACCGGTTCTTGCAGGCGTTTCGACCACTCCACGAGTTGGCCCAACTTCGCCCGCTTGAGCACCATCATTTTCCCCTTCCGGTGTTATAGCATCCTCGATGCCTCTTAAATCCAACATAATTACCCTATTATAACCTATAAGTCGAATTTCCCAAAACAGCTACTTTGCCTTGACATAAGGCTACAATCTATTTATATATAGTAGGTATCGTTGTAAAAACGCACAAGACAAAAAATGCTAAAAGTCCAAAAAGTCAGTAAAAATTTCGGTGCCACACAAGCAGTAAAAGATCTTTCATTTTCACTTGATAAGGGGGATATCGCAGGCCTTCTCGGTCCAAATGGAGCCGGTAAAACCACGACAATGAGGATGATTACCTCATACTATTATCCTTCTGAAGGACAAATCACAATTAACGGCAAAGACACTCAAACAGACACACTTGAAACTCAAGCTTTAATCGGATACTTGCCCGAGAATAATCCCCTTTATTTGGATATGCTCGTCGTTGATTTTTTAACGATGTCCGCAAAACTGCAAAATGTTAAGAAATCCAATATTGAAAATCGTATCAAAAAACTGGCAAATGAAGTCGGAATAAAAGACCGCTTGTTATCCCCTATCAACGAATTATCTAAAGGATATAAACAAAGAGTCGGGCTTGCAGCAGCGATGATTCATGATCCGAAACTTTTAATTCTGGACGAACCGACCGAAGGATTAGATCCTAACCAGCGCAAAGACATCCACAAACTTATTAAGGATATTTCGAAAGACAAGATTATTCTGGTCAGCACTCACGTTATGCAGGAAGTAAAAGCCATGTGCAACAAAGTTATAATTATAAATGACGGCAAGCTCGTAACCGAGGGTTCTCCAGATAAAATTTCCGCGACACAGGTTTTGAAAGTCAAGATTGAAGGCAGTAATATCGAGAAAGAAATCGAGAAAATCCTTAATGAAA
>CAYHDM010000113.1:0-2750 GCA_964355455.1 uncultured Candidatus Saccharibacteria bacterium | reverse complement strand
CATCAATGTTTATGTTCACTTCATTTTTAACGATGTATTACTATTATTTTAGGGATTCCAAAAGGAAATCCTTGTTTTATTTCTCTGCAGTGCTGCTTGCGCTTGGAATACTAACCAAGATTGATGCTGCAATCGTAGGTCCGATTAATTTGTCGCTTATATTTTTTAATGAATACCGAAAGTCACGTTTCAAAAAGATAATTCTAAACATATTTCTATATTCATTAACCGTTGCATCAATTTTTTACCTGCTTTTTCCTGCAATGTGGGTGGCTCCATTTTGGGTAATAAATAAAATTCTTACGGAAGGAATCCATGATACAGCCTTTGACAGCAGTGGAGGAGAAAGCTATACGAATATTAAAGCCTTATACTATTTTGAAACATTTTTCTTTAGGAGCCTTCCATCAAGCTTCATTGCATTTATACTAGGACTAATAATTTTATTTTTAAACAGGAAAAAATATAGCAGCCACGAAAATAAATTTTTTAATTGGACACTCGCATATCTATTATTTAACCTCGTTATTTTAACAATTCCCGATAAGACTAAGGATAGATACTTAATAAATTTATATCCTCCGATGCTTTTTATATCAGCGTTAACATTTTACGAAATTATAAAATTCAGAATCAAAACACTTAAGTATTTAATAGTGGCCGCCACTGTCTCCCTATATTTGTTTGCACTATATAGGTACTATCCTGTTTACTCTTTTTACTATACGGAATTAATTGGCGGACCATCAGGCATAACAAAGCTTGGCTTAAGCATAAAAAATCGCGGGGAATATTACGCACAAGCCGCGCAGTACATAAATAAAACCGATCCAAAACCTGAAGAAAGCAACGCTGTAATTGTTCATAGAGAACAGGTAAGAACTTTCGGACCATTTTATTATGGAAAACTGTATGCAAATCCCGGGCTACTTCCTGGTAATACAAATGTTGATTACTTGATTTCACGTCCGGATATGAACTACCTGGTTCCACTTGATAGATGTGGGCTTATAAAAACTTTTGGTCCGAAGGATCCACTGGGATATCAGGAAATCTTTTTATATAAATGTAAGGACTTCAACAATAAATATAAAAAATTTAGAAATTAAGCTTTTATTCTGCTTCTACCTGATTTACTTTAAAAATATGGATTGGAGGACCAAATCTCAAATCGTTATCCACTGAGAAAAGCAAATCCGCATACTTTAAAATTGGTTCGGAATTCCCCTCTAAATTACCGGGATCTCGGTCACCCTCAAGTAATTGGCTTTTATTTACGCCCTCAACTCCAATAAGCACAAAAAATGGAGCCATTCGATAATCTATACCCTCTCTATCAAGCTTCTTAACCTTTAACGTCTCATTCCTCTTGAATTCTACAACTGAGAGTTCTTCCCCGATTACAAAAAGAAAATCTTTATTTTCATCTAAATTATCTTTCGCCCAGTTATATGCAAGATTTCGTGTATCCTGTCGTGACAGCATATAATTACTTTTTAATACTGACCAGAATGATGGCAATAGTATAATTGCAACGAATAAATATAACGG
Organism: uncultured Candidatus Saccharibacteria bacterium; assembly: GCA_964355455.1. Classification (GTDB taxonomy): domain Bacteria; phylum Patescibacteriota; class WWE3; order 2-01-FULL-39-13; family 2-01-FULL-39-13; genus CAYHDM01. Next base: position 1,199 of record CAYHDM010000113.1, on the reverse strand, counting down.
GACTTCACGCAAATATTTCATCTTAGAAAACCCTTCGTAAAGGTCACATATAAATTTTGCCAAAGCAGGAATATAAAACGGAATCAACATCAAAAAGTAGTGTGATGGGGATCTGTCAAGCCTGCTTATATAAAATGTTAAAATCACTGTCGGTAGAAGCAAAAACGTATATTCTTTTCCTCTTTTATTAAAAAATAGAAACAATATTAGAAGCACACTAAATAGAACCCATAAGGTAAAGCCTAAATCTCCCCTGAACATTGTCACAAAAGTTTCATAAACTTCTGCGGAATATAAAGGCCATTCAACTTGTCCTACGTTTTGAAATTGCCACATCGCACCTACACCTTGCTCTGTTGAGAAGAATGTTTCGTAATCAATTAAAGCAAATGGAGTCCCCATATAAAAGACTACTATTGATAGAATTCCCGCCAAAAGCATATATCTTATATGCTCGGCGTTAAAATATTTTTTCAGAAAACTTTTTTCTTGAATCTCGGACCGTCTCAATAAGTAAGCAAGTAAAACTGAAATGGCTAAAAGAAAACTATTATACTTAATTGAAGTAGCAAGACCGATCAGAATCCCACTTATTAAGTATGACCATTTACTTCCGGCCTTATATATATTCCATATAAAGTAAACAGCTAGAGTGACAAAAAAAGTATGTGCAATATCAATTTTTGCTAAGTGGGATTCATAAACATGTATTGGCAGAAAAGTTAACAATAAGGCCGCAATTATTCCAACTTTATGTGAAAAGATTTTTCTTGCAATAAAATAAACAATTATTACGGTTAAGGATCCTAAAACCGCAGAAAGTGATCTTGAAATAATAAAAAATGATGCGGATGAAAAATTTTCATCAGGAATTTTAAAAATCAATGTTAATAATGGCTTTATTAACGAAAAAATTCCGTAAAAGACGGCATTAATGTAGAAATAAAGTGAAGGCCAATCAAATCTTCCCGGGTTTAAATTTTCTTTTAGTGAAAGTGTTCCGCTTACAAGCGATGGCTCATCAACGTTTAATTGAAGTGGAAGACCGTACCATATTCCCCAGAATCTTAAGACTAAGGCGACAAAAAAGATGCCCCATATTGTTTTAGGAATATTGAATCTCCCGTAATAGTAACTTAGTTTTTGCATAAAAATTCACCTTCAGGATACAACTCAGTTTTACCATAGATATGAGTCAC
>CAYHDM010000112.1:0-2759 GCA_964355455.1 uncultured Candidatus Saccharibacteria bacterium | reverse complement strand
ACGGAACAATTCCTAATGAAATTAAAAGCCGGTTCAGGGCAAACAGATCAATCAAAAATTGGATACGCTTTTTTCTTGTCGATATCCCAAGATGGATGATCGAACACCATTTTTCTAATCGGAAATTTTTTGGAAAATGCAGATACATAATTTCGGTCAGCAAAGACTTGCGCGAAAAATTCTTAAGTGATTATCCGAAACTAAAAAGGAGAGTTAGGGTTGTTTATAACGGAGTCGATGACATGCTTTTTGTTCCGGCTGCAGCTGAACAAAAGTATTCTGAATTTACAGCCCTATATGTTGGCCGGGTAGATCGTGAGAAAGGGATTGATCTGCTATTAAATGCAATACATATCGCGCGGAACAATGGGGCATTAGTCAGGACAAAAATAATCGGGATGGGAATACATATCTATGAATTTAAAAATCTCGCTACAAGTTTAGGAATTCTTGGTTCTGTGGATTTTTTAGGGCAGATTCCTAATAAAGATTTAATTGATTATTATCAAAAAAGTCATGTTTTTGTCCTGCCAACCAGGCGCGAGGAAGGACATCCGATGACGCTTTCTGAGGCCTTTTGCTCCGGACTTCCTGTTATTGCAACTAAAAAAGGCGGTCTCATAGAACTGATTACCGACAGTAAAGACGGATATTTTATTGACAGCAAGTCAGCTTCAAGCCTTGCATACATTTTAAAGCACTTAAGCGAAAAGCCGGAGCTCCTTAAGGAAATGTCGCTGCAGGCGCGAAAAACAGGCGAAACGAAGTTTAGCAAGCGTGTTATGATCCAGGGATATAATTTAATCTTAAGCAAAATATGAGGACAAATTTTAGTCAATTTAAATTACCTGTTTACACTACAACAATTTTCTTTCTGTTAATTGTTTTTTCAATATTTGTGAGAGCACAAGATCTAGGATACTCCATTTTCCAAGGAGATGAAGTAAATACAGTCGATTTCTTATATGAGATGCAACCGGGGATAAATGGATTATGGGAATATCTAATTTCCCAAAAGCGCGGACCAGTTCAGTACATGATAAATATAATCAATGTAAATTTATTCGGATATATTAACGAAGAACAGATTCGTTTTCCGTATCTCGTGTTCAGTGTCATTGCGTTGTTTTCACTGTACAAACTCACAAAAAGAGTCTTTGATCCGGCAACTGCACTTATTGCATCAACACTAATGGCAATAAACGGATTATTTATTGCATTTGGGCGCATTACGCAATATCAGTCGGTAATGTACTTCCTAATTCCATTTGGAATAATGCTCTTTATCCGGGCGCTAAATACTAAAAATAATAAAACTCTTTTATATAGTGGCTTATTGATGTCGTTTGCGTTTTTAACTCATTACGATACCTTATCAGTTGCCCCATTTTTTATAGCGGGCTTTGTGGGATCAATTATAAGAGAAGTTTATACAGATGAGCGGGAATTAAATTTTGGAACTCTTCTTCATCGTCTTAAAACTAATTTTGCCTTAGTGAAATCCTATTTCTTAAAAGCAATTTTATTCTTTACGGCCTTTTTACTTCCGGCGATGTTTTATTATATTCCATTTTATTTTGGAAAAGCGTTCGAAGACACAACATCCGATTATTTAGGTAATCGACTTTTTGGCGGAGGATTTATGCCCCGAACTGAAATTACGAATGAGCTTTTAACAATGTATATTCCTGAATATCATCTGAATTTTCTATTTATCGCAGGAATAATCGGAATTCTAGCAAATTATAAGCATGTCTCCGAATTCAAATTTTCTAAAATATACATAAGCAAAAAAAATATGCAGATTATTTTCATGACTTTTACACTATTGATACTCGCAGCGACAATTTTCAGTTTTTATCCAATAAAGCCAAGAACAGCATCCTTACTAGTAGTTGGATCATCTCTTGTAGTTTCAACAATTCTCATTCTCTATAACAAATTAAAATGGGAAAGAGTAGCAGTAATTACCTGGTTTTTGGGAACATATTCATTTTATTTTTTTATAATGAAAGATCCTAGAACACATGTTTATGTTTCACTTCTTCCGTTATTTCTTATCGCAGGATATGGCATCGCGAAACTTTATCAGTTGCTAAAATCCAACCTGTTAAAAAACGTTGGAATCACTTTAGTTATTTTGTCTTTCATTTTTGTGTCAGGTGTTAATTGGGTGATCTTTGTTGATAAAAACCCTGAATATCCGTGGTATGACAAAGATTTTTTAGGATGGCCCATTTACAGGATTGAAAGGGTCAGGCATCAAAAGATAGAAGGGGCCTTCGGTTTTAATAACTACCGCGGCTGGGAGCGGATCGCAGATTTGTACAGCAAGGGCTGCATAGTTGGGACATTCAACTCAAATGAAAAAGACTCAATTACGTATTTTTATATAAGACAACATCAGCTAAAGCTAAATTTACAGGAATTCAAACCCGAAGGTGACAACTTGTTTATTGTTGAGGGCCCTCATAGCTGGGAATATTTTAATCACGAAAAACTTTCTTCTGCGGATTATGTCCTGCTTGGCGAAATTTCCTCGGGAGATTATGCCGTGACTCATATCTATGGTAAAACTGAACTGTATCCTGAAGGTGAATTTTTATGCAAAAATTAAGCTACTACTACAACAAATTCAACATTCCCAAAACAGTATGGGGCATCTTTTTCGTTGCCTTAATTTTAAGATTCTGGGGAATATGGTACGGTCTCCCGCTTCAATTAAACGTTGACGAACCATCACTTGTAAGCGGAACACT
>CAYHDM010000111.1:0-2771 GCA_964355455.1 uncultured Candidatus Saccharibacteria bacterium | reverse complement strand
ATGCATGCCAGTCTGCAACAAGCATCTTGAAATGGCATCCGGCTTTTATCATTTTATTGACATTTATCGCGCGCAAAATTCCTTGTGCTAAGTGGATTTTCCCGCTCGGTTCGAATCCGTCATACGCGACCATAGGCACGTCCGTATCAATCATATGTTTTAGCTCAAGTTCGGTGACGATTTCTTCACCGACCTGCTGAATCAAATCGAAGCGTTCTTTTTGGGATAATTGTGGGTTTTCCATGTATTTCTTCAGTTATTTTAACACCTCAATCACAGATTATCACTTTAGACTTTACATAGCTTATAACCGGAGGTTTTCCTTTAACTTTTTTTATATCTTTAACTGCATTAAACTGTGGATACGGAGTGCCGTTTTTGGTAATCCACGAAAAATGGTCATAGGGAGGGTTGTACCTCACAGTAAACGGAGTTACAGCGACTACTCTATCATCTTTAAGCCATACATTTTCAAATGCTGCTTTATAGTTATCTGCAACTTGGTATTGGGTTAGACGGTAATTGACAGGTTCACCGTTATCATCTGCTTCACTTTCCCGATGAGCCCAGCCTGTTTCTGTTATAAATACAGGTAGTTTATCCGTGTCGACTCCGAATCTTTTATTTAAAATTGATAATTCCCATTCGTATGCGCGGATACTATCGCGGCCGCTTCCATTTGGAGATCCCGCGAAATTCGGCTGGGGATATGGATGCGACGCCCATCCGTCTAATTTTTTAAATATACCCGGAACCTTGCTGTTCATTCTTACCATAAAGGCTTGTTCATCCAGATAATCTCCGCCTGTTCGTGCAGATGAATTGAATGCTCCATTAATGATAAAGAAGTCCTCATTCAAGTCATTAAGTGTATTTATTGTCTCTTCGAGAATTTCAGCGTATTCCTCAGGATTTACATCTCCCTTCCAGAATTTCGCGTCGTTTGGTTCGTTGTAGACTGAAATATACCGTTGTTGTATTGGCCATGGGAGAGAGTTCAAGAATTTTGCGGAATCCTTCATCTGTTCCTCCCTTTTATCTTTCTCAAGGTCTATATCCCAAAGCTGAATGATTGGAATTAAGTGCGCCTCACTCAAATTCTGAAATAATTTCCCCCATCTTGTCTCGTTATAATCTTTTACATTATAGGGAATTAAAACATAACCCCAGTCCCCGCCATTTGAGTTTGCCAGTTCGGCTGCAATTTCAGTAAATTCCTCAACTTCAGCATAAATGTATAATCCGACTTTGTTGTTTTGATATCCGATGTTTTCTTGAATATCATCATCTTTGTCAGGAGGAGAAATATTTTTTTGCACTAGATCCTTATATTCACAGACCGGAGCAGCAGCCTCCTCAACTTCTTTCTCTTCGATAATATCACCTACGCTTGGGATAATCGACCCTTCTTCAGCAACCTTTTCTTTCTTTTTTATCAATATTGTTGATAATCTCAGCGAATCGTATATAAAAAACGCCAATATCAAAACGACTACTATCGCAATAATCCAATTTCTTCTGTTATGGTGCCTTTTGACTCTTATTTGGATGGTATTTAGTCCTTTTACTAGACTGAAAGGCTTTCTGAGCATATCCGATATATTTTAGCAGACATATACGCCAAGAATTCTGAAAATGTGTGACAGCCTGAAATCCAAGACGTTCCAATTTATAAGGAGGAACAAATGTTCTATCCCGAATTTAAGGCGTCGTTCGAAAGAGCGGCGCTTTTTATTGTTTTTGCAGCCTAGACTAATTTAAAAGACCTTGAAAAATCTGTCTGTCCCCGCCAGGCGAGGACAGGTAAGTTAGATTTTGAGAGGAATTTTAAATTACTTAAGTTCGTTTGAACATTTTCGACAATTCTTTGAGCGAAATCTCGACTTTAACAGGTCTGCCGTGCGGACATGTGTATTTATTATTCATTGTGTCTAGTTGTGCAATCAGTTCCGCAATTTCCTCAAGAGGAATTGTATCCCCTGCTTTATATGCAAGTCGGCACGATAAGTAAGTTAGGATCTGATTTGATTGAAAGTCGATTTTGCCTTTCGAGTCCTCATCTTGATTATCATTTTGCAAATCCTCTATAATCTCGTGAAGGAGAGATTTTATATCAACTTTTTGCATTAGAACAGGGACCTGCGTTACTTTGTATGTGTTTGGTCCGAATTCCTCAATTAGAAACCCAAGTTCCTGGAGTTTTGGAATTAATTCTTTTATGAATTCTGATTCTTCAATCGATAAATTTATAACTATTGGAGTAAATAAAGTTTGAGTCGGATTTTCCACATTATCCTCTTCATGTTTTCTTGTAAGTTTTTCATAAAGAATTCTTTCATGAACTGCATGTTGGTCGTAAATTTCTATTCCGGATTCGGATTCGGTCACGAAATATAAATGATGGACAGACAGTATTTTCGGCTGATTTTTTATAGGAATGCCGGATTTTGAAGGGGATACTCCATCGACGTCCTCTTCCCACGGGAGTTTGTCCCACAAACTATCGCCGTGCTTGGACTGGTTTGCCTGCGGTCCTTTTCCAAATGGACTTCGGAAATCTGACCCGGGTGATCCAAAAGGTGACTTTGCCGGCGGATTTCCGAATATAGACGGAGGAACTCCAGTTCTTGGCATCGGCGATGAAAACGGAGACTTCTGGCCCGGAGCAGGTGAAACAGAGCCATAATTCCTAAACGGAGAATTAAACTGGGAAGGCATTCCCGGTATACCGACGGGCTGCGGAGGAAATCCGCCCGCCGCTCCCGGCAGTG
>CAYHDM010000110.1:0-2779 GCA_964355455.1 uncultured Candidatus Saccharibacteria bacterium | reverse complement strand
AAAAGCTATTACAAAAAGTATTCTCGAGGCAAATCCTGTTAAAAATGTCACTGCAGTTGCCCTAAGTGAACTTAAAGCGTATTTCCCTATAGAATTTTTAAATCGTTTTACTGCTTTGGTGCCGTATTCTCCGTTATCAAAAGATGATGTTTTTGAAATTACAAAAATCAAATTATTGGGTTTAGAAGCCAAAATTCAGGAAAAACAGATTAATATCGAATTTTCGGATGAGGTAACAAAACAAATCGCCGAAATGGCATATTCTCCTGAATGGGGAGCAAGAGAGCTTAACCGTATTATCGAAGACAAAGTCGAAACATATATCGCCGAAAAAATAATATCGGGGGAGATAAATAGCGGAGATACCTACAAATTTGATATGATCCAATGATTATGACTCTTTCGGACAGAATAAATAACATTAAAAAAAGCCTGGATTCCCAAGAAATATCAACAAGAATAAAAGAAATTGAATCACAAATGGCACTTCCCGATTTTTGGGAAAAACGTGATTTGGCCACTAAAATCTCACAAGAACTTTCTTTTTTAAAAAAAGATCTGGAAAATGTTGAAATGCTCGACTTATTGATGACTGACGCGAGCATTAAGGATGATAAGGATATAGAAAAGATCGTAAATGATTTGGAATTAGCCATGTATTTAAGTGGAAAGTATGACAAGAATGACGCATATCTGACCGTTCATGCAGGATCAGGCGGCACCGAAGCGATGGATTGGGCTTCGATGCTTTTTCGGATGTATCAAAGATATTTTGAAAAAAAAGGATGGTTTTATTCAGTTGTAAATAAAATCGATGGCGAAGAAGCCGGAATTAAAACCGCAACTTTATTTGTGAAGGATTTATATGCATATGGAATGCTTAAGCATGAATCAGGCACGCATAGATTGGTCAGGCTTTCTCCGTTTAATGCCCAGAATTTGAGACAAACATCTTTTGCGGGAGTTGAAGTAATGCCTTTTATCGAAGACATTAAGGCTGTCGAAATCAAAGACGAAGATTTGGAATTATCCATGATGCGATCTGGAGGAGCCGGCGGGCAAAATGTAAATAAAGTTGAAACCGCAATAAGAATCAGGCATATCCCGACAGGAATAGTTGTAGCTTCTCAGCAGGAAAGAAGTCAGCATAAAAACCGCGAAATAGCTATGCAAATGTTGGTCTCCAAATTGGTAAAAATCGAAGAAGAAAAACGTCAGGAAGAAGAAGCAAAAATAAAAGGGATATATAAAGAACCCGCTTGGGGAAACCAAATAAGATCATATGTATTACAGCCTTATAAACTAGTAAAAGATCATAGAAGTGATTATGAATCTACAAATCCCGATGCAGTTTTGGACGGGGATTTAGAAGGATTTATACAATCAAATTTGAGGCTTAATTCATAGTCCGAATGTTTGATATAATGTTTTTAGTACCTGCCATGGAAACCACTATAAATCCTAAGACTAACAAGCCTCCTATACTAGAAGTGAATGCATATTATGATTCATTGTTGAAATCTCAATCAGAAAATAAGATTGAAAACTCGCTTCGAAAATACAAGTTCATCTCGCTGCTATTCCTAATTTTTGTTATTTGTGCTAGCTTATACCTTGCAGTAAGTTTTTACATAAACTCGAATAATCAGAGTGTAACTGGAGTTGGTTCTACTGCTGAAAAACAAAACACCGGAGCATATTTCAACCCTGAGTATTATTCAAACACAGAAAGAAAGATATCCGGAAAAATAAGCAAGAACTTTAATAATACTGAAAATAAAATGACAGGTTTTTTATTATTGGATACCGAAGGCCAAAGCCTGGCATATTTGTATTCGAAAAACAATGATTTGAATTTATCACTCGGGTTGGATGTTGAAATACAGGGTGAATTAAGAAGCAACGCAGGTGATGGAAAGGAAATCATTGAAGTTCTCAGTATTAAATTGAAGTGAGTTTTTTATTAAAACAGAACTATGCCCAGAAATATTATTGAATTTAAAGATGTAACCCGTAAATACCAGGATGGCACCTTTTCTCTTGAAAACGTTTCTATTGAAATTCCCGAAGGTGAATTTGTTTTTTTAATCGGCGCTTCAGGTGCCGGCAAGACTACCTTTATGAGACAGATTGTTCGGGAAGATGTCCCGACAAGCGGTCAGGTAATAGTCGACGACGAGGATGTTACAAAGATAAAAGAAAAGGAAGTTCCTAATTTAAGACGTAAAATAGGATATGTCTTTCAGGATTTCAAATTACTAGATTCAAAAACTGCGTTTGAAAATGTTTCCTTATCACTTGAGGTTGTTGGAAAATCCGAAGATGAAATTAAATCAATCATCCCTAATCTTATGCATCTGGTAGGTCTAGGTGACAAAATGGATAAATTCCCAAGAAATTTGTCAGGCGGAGAAAAACAGCGTCTGGCTATTGCAAGGGCATTAGCTCACGAGCCTAAAATATTATTGGCCGATGAACCTACCGGTAATTTAGATAAAGCGGCATCGTGGATAATAGTCGATCTAATGAAGAAAATAAATGACTGGGGTACCACAATAATTTTCGGAACACACGACGCGGATATTGTTAATACACTAAAAAAACGTGTAATTCACTTAGATCGGGGAAGAGTTATACGTGATGAAAAGGGAGGCCGCTATGAATAACACAGTCTACAAGCGCGCAATGAACAACATAAGAAGAAGCGGATGGAGGGCCTATGCCGTTATATTCATGATGACGATAACTTATTTAATCCTTGGGCTTCTTTTGACCATTA
>CAYHDM010000109.1:0-2840 GCA_964355455.1 uncultured Candidatus Saccharibacteria bacterium | reverse complement strand
ATATAAGGTTTTACTTTAAGATTCGTGCTTCTCTCTATGTATTGAATAATTAAAAGGTCTTCAGGATCATTCATCGCAACACTTATTGTTGTCGCATCTTTATCAAACGGAATTAGATTATATTTTCTTGCCGTCGCCTCCTGAATTAATTGAACAGCTTCAGGTTTAATAACCATTTCGGTCGGATCGATATACGGGACCCCAACCAAATCAGCTTTAAATTTCTGGAGTGTATTTTCGTCGGCGTAACCGTTTTTAAGTATTATTTTTTCGGCGGATTTCCCCGTTTTAATCTTTTCATCAGCAATGGCCTTGTACTGGCTTTCAGTAATTAGAGAGTTTTGAAGGAGAATATCTTCGATTAATCGGGCAGAATTCGTCGACATATTTTACAGATCTAGTATATCATAGGGATTGGTAAAGCTATTTTTATATATGATGCATCTGGCATTACAATCCATTATTATCTCGCAGGGAACAATTCTTGCGCGTGAAGCTGTGGTCGATAAACTTATACGTGAAATTTTTTACAGTGATTCGGATTCTTCAAGTTCTTCAGATTATTTATCGCATATTGATTTCAAATCCTACCAAGTTGAAGATGATAAAAAGTCAATCCCTATCGAACAAATTCGTGAGTTAATAAAAGAAATAAATATTAAACCCAGAATCAGCAGTAAAAAAATTATATGGATAAAAGAAGCCCAAAACCTATCTATCGAAGCACAAAATGCTTTATTAAAAACTTTGGAGGAGCCTCCAAATTATGCTCAGGTTATTTTAACAGTTGATCACCATGATAATTTGGTGAAAACCGTTGTTTCGCGCTGTATTATTAAGGATCTAAACTTATCGGCCAGAATCGATTCAAATTCAGAAGAATATTCGGATATAAAATCTGAATTTTTAAATTTACTTTCTATGAGTGTCGGTCAAAAAATTGATTGGGTCTCCGAAAATAAAAATAAAATAAAAGACCGCGAACAAGTTTTACTTCTACTTGATAATTGGGAAGTGACCCTTCGGGAAAAAATGCTGGAAGTGGTTACCGCTGACAATAATCCGGATTCCTGGAAAGATAAAATAAAACTTTTGCAAAAAATAAAAAAGTATATTCAGTCGAACGCAAACGTTTCTTTAGCTGTTGAAACTTTACTTCTTAATCTCTAAGTGCTTATACTTGTATCAATGACTAGGGTCGATTTTAAATATTGGATCTGTAACACTTCAGATCTGGGATTTAATATTTTTATCGAACCTTCCTGCCGAGGGGGTGAAATCTTACAATGAATAAATTTTTTCAAAACGCAAAAAGAGGTTTCACTTTGGTTGAGCTTCTTATCGTTATAATCATCATTTCGGTTTTAGCCGGAGTTGTTTTAATTGCAATTAATCCTGCTGAGCAAAGAGCCAGGGCTAGTGCAACGACACTCAAATCTAATACTGCAGCAGTCTGTAGAGCTCAAGCCTTATGTATGGTAGAGGCTGCGGTTCCTGGCGACTGTGCGGCTTTTGGTGCTGGTGCTGTCGAAATTGCTGATCCATCTGATAGCCCAACAGGGTCTACATATACTTTTGGAGCCGCGACGCCATTTGCCGTTACTGGTGTATGGCTGTCAGGAGGTGTCGGTAGTACGCAATTTAGCATGGCATGTAATAACATAGATCCCGCGACAATAGGTCGTGTGGTATGTACAGAAAGTGGTGCAGCTACCTATACGTGTGCTGGTTTTGGACTTTAATTCTTTTAGTTTTGAATTTGAGGAGAGAGGGTGTTACCCTCTCTCCTTCAGTCCTCTATAATAATTATTAGATGGACATGATTTTCTTTATATTATTTTTTCCCCTTTCCCTTTTCATCGGTTCTTTTTTCGGTGTCCTAATCGATCGCATATATCGTTCAGAACAATTTGTCCGTGGTCGTTCTTATTGCGAACACTGCAAACATACACTGCAAACTTTAGATTTAATTCCCCTCTTTTCTTATATTTTCTTAAATGGAAAGTGCAGGTATTGTAAAAAAGAAATTCCGGCTTGGCTTCCACTAATTGAACTAATAACGGCTGTTACTTTGTCCTCCACATTATTTTTATTAATTAATAATGATTTTTTATCTCCGTTAGCTAAAGATTTTTTTACACTTCCCTACCCGTCTTCGCTCGCTGGTTCCCCTTTTGCCTTTATTGCTCAGATTTTAATCGCCTTAGCAATCGCATCAGTTTTCATTCTAATTTTTATAACTGATGCGAAATATATGGTAATTCCGGATATTTATTTATATTTGCTTGTCGCTTTATACCCACTTTATTTAACCTTTTTTAAACTTCAGATTACGCAAAACCAAAATATCGCACTGATAAAAGATAATTTAATAGCTGCCGTAATACTCGCAATCTTTTTCGCGGCGCTCCACTACGGTTCCCGAAAAAAAGCAATGGGGGAAGGAGATATCTACCTGGCGGCAATAATCGGTTTTTATTTAGGAACAAACCTTTCTGTAGTAATGTGGTTTATGGCTTTCTTGAAAGGGGCAATCGAGGGAGTAATACTATTAATAAGTGGAAAGAAGAAAATGAAAAGTGCCTTGTCTTTTGGCCCTTTTCTAATTCTCGGTTTCTGTTTTGCATTGATTTGGGGAACCGAACTTTTAAATTGGTATTTAAGTATTTAATTTAACAAAATTCAAAATGTCCTGCTCAAATAAGAAATCCGCTTTCACCCTTGTAGAATTGCTTGTAGTCATAATGATTATAAGCGTACTAACGGGAGTATTACTTACAGTTATAGATCCGGTAAGACAAAGACAACGTGCCAGAGACGGAACAATAATTTCAACGGCA
>CAYHDM010000108.1:0-2935 GCA_964355455.1 uncultured Candidatus Saccharibacteria bacterium | reverse complement strand
GATTAGGTATCGTTATAGCTTCCTCAAAGATTATGAGGTTGATAGGCGGCAGGTATAAGTACAGTAATGTATTCAGCCGAGCCGTACTAATGGGTGATTCTTCGCTAAGGAATTTGATTCTAATCTATTCAGTTTTCAGGGCTCCAAGCCTGGTGGTTATCGTGTTGGTGATTCGAGCGGAGCGGAACAACCTCTTCCCATTCCGAACAGAGAAGTTAAACACTCCAGCGGTGAAAATATTGCTTTGGCAACGAAGTGAGAAAATAGCCCATCGCCAACACCATGTCCAGCAGGGGAAGCTTTTTGAAAGTTTCGCAAAGTCCTCGCCTATGGCTATCTAATTAACTGGATGGAGGCTGCGGAATTTTGCTCATCTTTCAAAAAATTTCTACCAGAAACACGGGAAGAAGTTTAAATAATTTATTCAGGCCATTTTGGCCGCAAAAAAATATTAATGGCAGAGAATAAAGCTACTAAGAACGAAAGAAACGATCTGACAAATTTAATCAAACAATACTCAAAACATGTCAGAAACTTTGAGACAGGAGATGTTGTAGAAGGAGTCGTCGTCGGAAAAGATAAGAAATTCGTTTTACTTGATGTTGGGGCAAAATCAGAAGGGTTGATTCCCGCTGAAGAAATTAAATTTTTACCCGAAAAGACAGCAGAAATTGGCCAGAAAATAGTTGCTACCGTTGTACAGTCCGAAAACCGACAGGGTAATTTGATGCTTTCCCTGAAAAAGGCTAAATCTCAATATAATTGGGATACACTCAAAGATTTGTCCGATGATGGTGAAAATATTGAAGTTACTGTTGCTGATTACTTAAATGGAGGGCTTATTGTCGATGCCCAGGGACAAAGAGGTTTTGTTCCGATCAGCCACTTAAGCCGCCAGCATTTTGAGCAGTTTAATGCCGCAATGGCAGGAGGAAATAATTCCGAAGCGGCAAAAGAATTAGGTGGATTGCGGGGCACAAATCTGATTGTGAAAATTATCGAAATTGACGCCGAAAAAAACAGACTTGTTATGTCCGAAAAAGAAGTGATGTCCAAAGATGAATTGAATGCACGAGGAAAGAGAATGGCAGAAATCAAAACAGGAAATGTACTTGAAGGAACTGTCTCAACCGTGCTACCTTATGGAATACTCGTCGATCTGGGAAGTGTAGACGGACTCGTTCACATTTCTGAAATCGCGTGGGAAAAAGTATTATCTCCCTCTGATTATTTTAAATCAGGAGATAAAATTACCGTAAAAGTAATCGGTAAAGACGCAGAAAAAATCGCACTTTCAGTTAAGGAATTAAAGGATAATCCCTGGAATAACGTAGAGGAAAGGTATCCTCTTGGCAAAAAGGTTAAAGCTACTGTATCAAAGGTTGTACCTTTCGGCGCATTTATCGAACTTGAACCGGGATTAGACGGGTTAATCCATATATCTGAAACTGTAGGTCCACTGAGTGTTGGAGACGAAGTCGAGGCAATTGTTGTAAATGTCGACTCAAAAGAACGAAAACTTGCCTTGAGTATAAGACAGATCGAGGATGCTAAAATCTATCGATAAAAAGATGACAAACACAACCGAAATTTTTGACAGACTGTCGCCTGCAAGTGTCGAACTTCTAAAACGCCTTAACCCACGGCTCACTAATGAGGATGAGGTTAAAGCCGGAGATATCGTTTTAATACTAAGTCGCCAAAATAAGGAAATAGCAGGCCTTTTTAAGAAACTTGAAGTTACCTCAAAGGCGAGAAATATTATTAAAGTTCCGGATTGGCTTGTTAACGCCTATCATGAAGCCTATCTTGCAAACTCCGAACTGGTAGAAACTCACCATTTGGCATTGTCCCTTTTGCTTGATGTAAATATAGAAAAATATTACATGGCAAAAAAGAAAATTGCCGTTAAATCCACATTAAAAACTGATACAAGCCAATATTTCGACGATCTTACCGAACTTGCCGGCAAAAAAGTAGAAAATACTTTTGTCGGACGCGAACGCGAATTAACGACTCTGATTGTTAATCTTTCATCTTCAAAAACTAAACCTGTTTTACTGCTCGGCGAAAGCGGATCGGGGAAAACCGCGATAATGTACGAACTTGCCCGTCGTATAAAAGAGCAGAGGGTTCCGGATAATCTGCTAAATTCCCGTGTTTTGCGAATAAAATTTTCGGCGATAATATCGGCAATTCCAATTGAGGCGGGCCAATTTCCAAGCGCATTTTTGTCACAATTGTTATCCCATATTGCGACAGTAGACAAGGATAAGTACGAGAAAACTATTCTGTTTTTCGACGATCTCCACTTTGGTATGAGTTTCTTTATTGGAGTTGAAGCGATTAATCCCGAAAACGATATTTTACTTGTTGGAGCCGCCAACGATGATATGCAGGAAAAGTTCTGGGATTCTCCAATCTCGAAAATGTGGGAGGTTATTGAATTCGATGACCAATCTGATACCGACTTTAAATCCATTTTAAGTAATTATGCGAAATTTAAATCAAAGCTTGAGAACGGATCAATAACATATACCGAAGAGGCAATTGCGAAAATTGTTGAGATGAACAAGGCCAATTCGCTAAAAGAAGTTTTGCCCGGATCAGGAATTAAAACCATCGACGCTTTAGCCGTTTATAAACGCCACATAAGCGCCGATTATAATTTAGTGAAAAGTTTATCCGCTGATATTAAGAATGAAAAAAATAAAACTAAAGTCAGGCGGAGTTACAAAAGTTTAAAAACTGTGACTGCCGCTCCGATAGTTATTGATCAGACTGACGTTGAAACCTTTTTTGTCACGATAAGTGGAGGAAAAGATGATTCAAAAGGTCTGGAGCTTTCAAACAAGCAATTATTAGGACTCGAGGATGAGTTAGGCAAATCAATAATCGGTCAGGAAGCCGCAGTAAAAGCGCTAGCCCGTGCTCT
>CAYHDM010000107.1:0-3093 GCA_964355455.1 uncultured Candidatus Saccharibacteria bacterium | reverse complement strand
TATATAAATCTAAAATTTTTCTTTGATGAAGATCTTTTAGGCGACCGGGTGTCCCTATTACAATATTTGGATTTCTGCGAAGTCTCTGAATCTGACCAAAAATATTTGCTCCTCCGATGCATAAAGTTGAATAAACACCAAGACCGATCGAAAATTTTCTAAATTCGTTATCAATCTGCTCAGCAAGCTCTCTTGTCGGAGCCATTATTAAAACTCTATGATCTTTGTTTAAAAATGTCTGATTTATTATAGGGATTAAAAACACGGCAGTTTTGCCGGTTCCTGTATTCGCAATTCCAACTACATCTCTTCCATTTAAAATATGTGGAATAGCCTGATCCTGAATTGGAGTCGGGTCATTGTATCCCATATTTCCAATATTCGCTTTTATTTTTTCATGGACATTAAAGTCGTTGAATACGTTTACTGAAGAATAAGACTCAATTTCGGAAATTTCAGCTTTTTTGACAAGCAAATTTAAGTCGAACTTGAATGAAGATCGAAATCCTCCTCGTCCTCTACTACGATTACCATCGCGAGAGAAGCCGGATCCACCGCCTTTGCCGAAAGACCTTCGTCCGCCGCCAAATCCACCGCGTCTGCCGCTGTTTCCTTTGAATCCTCCACCAAATGAAGGTCTGGAATTTGAATTACTATACATTTTATATATTGGCCCACAACTAAAAGAGCCGTGTTTTAAGAATCAAAACAATAAAACTGCTTATAAAGAAACTCTCGCTTTGCTTGCACCTTTGTACTGCAAAGACACACAAAAACAAGTTAAATATTATGAAATCGGAGAAAAGATACGTGTAAAAAGATAAGCAACCGAAGTTACTGTGATCGCTTTGTGGCGATTAAAATGATAGGGGTATCTCTATCTATGCGATTGTTAATACGTCGGAACGAAGCCTTTTGAGCTCCTTTCGACTTCTCGAAATAAGCAGATTAATTGCTTTAATCCACCAAAACTTTAGTCATACTACAGGATATTTGAAGGTGTGTCAAGGGTAAGCTCAATTTAATCAATCTATTGACTCTAGCGAAATAGACATCCATACTTAATTTATGAAAAATTTTGAAGAGCTAAACCGGGTTACTATGTTATCTAGAGTTTTAGCGGCAGTAGTTTTTATTGCCCTTCCGTTCATAGGTTTTTTAGTCGGCCTCAAATACCAAGGCGAATTAAGTACCTTAGGCGGAGCTTGTCCAACCTCTCTGGTTGAAACTGTCGGAAACGCCAGATAGACAAGAAATAAATTCCAACTTCTGTAACTTTTATAGTATATTAGTCTGATGAGATTTAGGATCTTATTAGCGAGTCTTATACTGGTTATGTCGTTTGGAGCCCTGTGGTTTTGGTGGCATCAGGAAAATCCTCAAAATGATACGGAAAGTGAAACTCTTCGGGACATGATTTCCGAGACTATACAGGAATCAATGAATTACGAAGATGAAATGGGCGGAGGTCCCAATCTAGAACCTTCATCCCTTTCAATTGATTATATGCGCGGGCAGGATTATCCCGGAAGTGATTTTGTGGTCGAACAAACCCTTTCTCCCGGTTCAAATTATCAAAGGCAAATTGTCTCCTATAAATCAGACGGATTGAAAATATATGCTCTGTTAACTATTCCAAATGGAGAAAAACCCGAAACAGGCTGGCCTGTGATTATTTTTAATCACGGATATATTCCGCCGGCAGAATATCGCACTACCGAAAGATACGTCGCCTATACTGACGCATTTTCGCGAAACGGATATATGTTGATTCGACCCGATTATCGTGGACACGGGAATTCCGAAGGGAATCCTGAAGGAGCCTATTATTCTCCTGCTTATACAATTGATGTCTTGAATGCGGTTGCTTCCGTAAAAAGGCATCCTGACGCTGATGCAAGCCGAATTGGTATGTGGGGACACTCAATGGGAGGAAGCATAACCCTACGTTCAATGGTAACAACGGGAGATATTAAAGCTGGAGTAATCTGGGCGGGAGTTGTAGCTTCTTATGAGGATATGGCAAATAACTGGAAACGGTCAAGGCCTTGGAGACCCTCTCCCAGCGAACAGCAAGTCCGACGTCCTTCAAGACAGGAATTAATTGACAAGTATGGGGATTTCACTGCAAATCCTGAATTTTGGGAATCGATTTCACCCATTTTTCACATCGCTGATATTTCGAGACCAATCCAAATTCACCATGGAACGGCAGACGAAGAGGTTCCCATTTTATTTAGCGAACGTTTGCGCGACGCGATGCAATCCGCAAATAAAGATGTGGAATACTTTGCATACGAAGGCGACGACCACAATTTATCAGGAAATTTAAGTACAGCTCTTGACAGATCAGTGGCATTTTTTGATAAATACCTGAAGTAAATCCATATAAATTAATATTGGGATATAATTATGAGCATACGAAGTATGCGAGTAATTAGTAGTGAATTCATAGAATTCACGTTTAATAACCAAATGAGAACCCAAAATTTCTATAAAAAATTCGTCGATTTTTCGGCTTCAACCGGAATTCCCGTCAAAAATATTGTGGATTTAATAATGGTTTTAGGAGAAAACGGCCCAATGGATAACCGCGATATAACAACTTATACGGGTTTATCCAAGACTTCTATTAACCTTACCGAAAAAGAATTTTATTCACTATTTTTGCCGACTTCAAATAAGACGGATTTAACCGAAAATGGCAAAAGGGTATTTGCGTATTTAAAAGACCTATTCCCAAATTATAAAAAAGACGTTATTGAACTTCCACAAAATATAAAAAGTCTTCACAGCAACTATGCACTAAGTCGTCCGGCAGTCGACAGAAATTACGACCAGTTTTTGGCAACTTCCGAAACCGTTATAAAAAGAGCTCAAATTATGAACTCAATGTTTGACATAAAAGACAAAAAAATTTTATTTTTGGGAGACGATGATTTTACTTCAGTCGAAGTCGCAATCTATGCTCCAGAAAAGATTATCGTTGTTGATATAGATAAACGTGTTTTATCCTCTATTGACAAAATTTCCAATGAAGAAAAGTTAAACATCGCGACAACAGAATACGACGTACGAGATTCTATGGGTAAG
>CAYHDM010000106.1:0-3161 GCA_964355455.1 uncultured Candidatus Saccharibacteria bacterium | reverse complement strand
TTCGGCACTGACCAGGTGCCTGAACACCTATGCTCGCCGTGAAGGATTTTTAAATTTCCTTCTTTCACGCGATACAACCCGTTAACCTGCTTGACGACTAATTCGCTGTCCAAAATACACTCGATGTCCTGAACACCGTTCTGAAGTGCCAGCTCCAGACCTTTTATTAATGCACGATATTCCGCGACATTATTTGTTGTAATTCCGATTTTCTCCTTGTGTTCAAAAATGCTTTCTCCGTTTTCAGACTGCAGAGTAACGCCTATTGCGGCAGGACCCGGATTTCCGCGGGCTCCTCCATCTGTATTTAATGTAAATTTACCAGACATAATTATTTCTCAATATACTTTTTAAATTCATATAAGGAAACCCCCAATATTCCGGTTACAAGAAAAGCCAGCACGGCATTTAACCATGGATACAACTGAATCTCTTCCACATTCGGAGCTTCGTTAACTTCATTAAGCGCTATCAGTACATTTCCGTTGCTGTTTATCGAGGAAACCTCATCCCTTAAAACTTTTGTTAACGAGACTATAGTTTTTTCTAATATTTCGGAATCACGGTATCCCTTTATTTGAACGTATAGCACTTGCGGACCCACCTTTTTAACCAGAATTCTTTTGCTTAATTTTTCACGGGATTTTGAGTTGTTCTCATAACCCGCGACTTCTAAAACCTTTCCTAAAAAGTTTTTGCTTTCGATAATTCCTTTAATATTATCGGCCGTTTTCTCGGCTAATTGCTGTGGAGAAAAATCAATAATTGACTCACTATTTTGAAGATACTGGGCATCAATAAAATAGGTATTGTAAGCCCTATACTGTTTAGGAAAAAGCATCGTTCCGAAAAAGATTAAGAAAGAAATTACCAAACTAAAAATTACGAGATTGATATAAAAAGTGTATTTGTGCCCCTTAAAAAAGACCGATCCTGTCATAAAATCACTATAACATTAAAATCGCCAAATTTGATAAACTGGAACAGAATATCGGCGTCTTTACAGCCTGTCCAATGAACACAATTCTGATTTATGGAAATAACAAAATAAGTGCCTATCTCCATACCGCTTTTGGTGAATCGGGTTTGTTAACCGTCGATATTACTCAAAAAATTAATTCACTTAATGATCCCAAAGATATTTACGCCATTTTAGATGTAAGTAACGCTGATAATTCTCTAGATGAAGCCTCGGATTTAATTCACAACACGGCTGAAATAAAGGAATTGATTGATTTGGCCGGCAAAGTTAAAGCTCCATACATTTTTCTGTATCGCGAAAGGGAGGAAACACATCCTGAAAGTCCCCTTGTTACAGCTATGGATTTAATCAAAGCCTACTGTGCAAAAACAGGGGTAAAATACGCGACAGTCCAAATAGAGGATATTTACGGACCGGAAATTAACACATCCAAAAAGCTTGAAGAATTTATTAGTGGAATAACCTCGGGTTCAAACATACTTACCGTAGAATCCGACGAAAACGAACATTATTTACTGCATCAAAAAGATTTTAAGAGCGGACTTCGGGAAATTATCAAAATTCTAAGTGCGCCCAATTCTAGGCCGAAGCATTACACTTTATATCCTGAAGATCCCATCACCGAAATCGAACTTGCACATTTCCTGAAAGAATTAACGGATTTTGATTTGGAGATCGTATATTCCCACGACGAAATCCCTTCTTCGTTTAGTTTGCCGGAATCTGAAATAAGCTATCCGGAAAATTGGTGGCCGGAAGTTGAATTGAAATCGGGTATTGAAGACCTTTGCGACTACTACGGAGTTCCCATGCCTGAATCCGCAGACAAAGAATTGAGTGAAGAAACCCTGAAGCTTGCAGAAGATAGTAATTTTGACGATTCATCGGAGAATCTTTCCATTGATTCGGATAATTCAGAGGATGAGAAAGCACATCTCCCGCATGATGCTTATGACGCTTACAATCATATTGACTCAAATCCACACCCTCAATCGGAACCCAGCCGTTCTACTCCAAAGCCAAAACGAAAACCCAAAAAAGCAATCGCAGGCTTGGCAGTCTTATTGTTAGTTGCGTTAAGCCTTCCGTCATTAGTTTTTGCTTATAATGCAAGCTCGGGCATCACTTATTTGAACAAAGCATCAGAAAACATTCAAAATCTCGACTTAAATTCCGCCTATTCAAATAGCGAGACAGCCAACTCTTTTTTCAATAAAATAGAGAAAGTCCCATTTCCGTTATCTTTCGTAGCAAAAAGGGCGGGAATATCTGACAAAGACCAGTATTTAGCAATTGAAACGACAAAAGAGATTTCGCAGGCAATAAACTACCTTGCGGGGATCGACTTTTACGCAACCTTTAAAAATCTGGATTCCGACACTTTAGGCGCAAGCACCGTCGCCGAACCCGAATATATTGATAAATCCCTTGAGAAAATCGCGAAAATTGAAAGCAATTTCGAGAATATGGAAACCAGGAATAAATATATCCGCGATTTAATAAACAGCAATTTGAATTCCCTTAATAAAAATAAGGATAAATTATATAAAATTAAGGCAATTGAACCCGCCTTAAGCAATCTTTTGGGATATGAAACTCCTCAAACGTACCTTCTTTTGGTACAAAATCTTAATACTTCCCGCTCTTCAGGCGGAGAAGTCGAGGTATTCGGAATTTTAAATGTCGACGATGGAAAATTAACTCTATCCAAATTAGAAAAAGCTGAAGATGCTCATACTCAAATTGATCTAAACGGAAAAATTCCGGCTCCTGAACCGATTCGCGCAATAACCGGACAGGAATACTTATACATCGAAGACGTCACATGGGATCCGGATTTTAAAAATGCTTCAAAAACGGCGATGGATTTATACTCATATATCGGGAATGAAAAATTGGACGGAGTAATTTCTATCGATACGAACCTTATTAAAAGCCTAATCAAAACAATCGGAGAAATCCGAATCGGCGATAAAGTTATCACGGAAGAGAATTTCGGGCAAAATCTGACAGAAAAAGAAAGTGCAGCGCTCATAAAAGACGCTTTTACCTATATTTTTGGCACATTTAAAAACGACCCGGAGTCCTTCAGAACCTTGGAACCTTTGCTTTATTCGGCTCTAAATAGCCGAAATATGATGGTTTTCCATAACAACGAAAGCACTTACAGCAATATTAT
>CAYHDM010000105.1:0-3362 GCA_964355455.1 uncultured Candidatus Saccharibacteria bacterium | reverse complement strand
TTTATTTAACGTAAAATACGTATTGTTTCGTGTGTTTCCGATACGGAGGGGTCGCATAGAGGCCTAGTGCGGTGGTCTTGAAAACCGCTATACCGAAAGGTATCGTGGGTTCGAATCCCACCCCCTCCGCCAAATTTGCCTAGGAACGAAGTGATCAGAAACAAATTTGAGCGCCTGTGCCCTTTAGGGTATGCCCATTGAGGGTACGCCAGAAAAATGATTACGAATAATATGAACGACCAAATAATATCGACTCGAAACAAATTACTTCGTTTTTTTTACACCAAAGCATTAAGGCCCATTTTTTTCACACGGGATCCCGAAAAAGTCCACGATGCGATGACTTTAGTAGGAAAATTTCTGGGAAACTACACCCTGACACGCAAAATAACCTCAATCCTTTTTTCATATTCTCATCCTATGCTGGAACAAAATATTCTTGGAATTCATTTCCCTAATCCGGTAGGACTCGCCGCAGGTTTTGATAAAGATGCCCAGCTCACCGATATTTTGCCGTCAGTAGGATTTGGATTTACAGAAGTGGGATCCATCACAGGAGAAGCCAATGAAGGCAATCCAAAACCGCGTTTGTGGCGCCTTAAGAAATCACGGGCGCTGGTGGTATATTACGGGTTAAAAAATGAAGGCTGTGAAAAGATTTCCGCGAGACTCCGCACTAAAAAGTTCAAAATCCCCATCGGAACGAATATTGCGAAAACGAACTGTTCGGATACGGTTGAAACTGAAGCCGGAATTGATGATTATCTGAAAGCGTTTCGCCGGTTTGTTGATATAGGACATTACTTTACAATCAACATCAGCTGTCCGAACGCTTTTGGTGGAGAGCCTTTTACTGATCCCGATCGGCTTGAGAAACTACTTTCAGCTGTTGATGATATTCCTACAAAGAAGCCGATTTTTTTGAAAATATCACCCGATCTGACTGAAAAACAGGTGGGGAATATACTTCAGGTATGTGAAAGACATAGAGTTCATGGATTTATCTGTAGTAATTTGACTAAGGGGAGAACCTCCCCAAAAATACATGATGATATCGTGCCGGAAAAGGGTGGAATCAGCGGAAAAGTACAGGAAGGTTTATCAACTGCACAAATCCGCTTTATTTACCAGAAAAGCAGAGGGAAATACATTATTATTGGATGCGGCGGAATTTTTTCAGCTGATGATGCGTATGCAAAGATTAAAGCCGGTGCCTCACTGGTTCAGCTTATTACAGGAATGATTTTCGAAGGGCCTCAGCTTATCAATGAAATAAACCGTGGTTTGGTGGAGCTCCTCAAAAAAGACGGTTTTCGGAGTGTTGGAGAGGCTAGGGGGACAGAAAACCCTGTTAAATCTAACGGGCTAGCTTAGTCCTATAGTCTTGCCCCCGACTAGACAAAATGCTACACTCTTCCCATTAAATATGACTCCTACAAATCCCGAAGTATATGATCCAATTGAAGAAGTTATCGGAACTGTTGAGGCTATTTATGGACTTAATTCCGATATTACGCCTGAAGCAATAGAAGTGAGCTATCCTCCCCGTGACTTGCCTGAAGGCGCTATGGTAACGAGAATGGCTCCAAGTCCGACAGGAGAAATGCATATTGGCTCGGTCTATGCAGCATTGGCTTGTGCAGGCTTGGCTAAAACCAGCAACGGAAAGTTTTTCCTTAGAATAGAAGATACCGATACCGGTAGAGAAGTCAAAGGCGCTGCTGCGGGTATTGTCGATTTACTGCACCAATTTGATATTCAAATAGACGAAGGCCCTCAAATCAGGGGAGAGTACGGTCAATATACTCAGAGTGAAAGAGCTGCGATATACCAGACGTTTGCGCTGGATATGGTAAAGCAAGGTAAAGCCTATATTTGTTTTGCATCACAGGAGGAGCTGGACTCTATCGCCGCAGAGCAGGAACGTTTAGGCGTAACTAAAGGATGTTACGGAGAATGGTCAATATGGCGAAATGCCGAGCCTGAACGAGTTCTTGAAGAAATTCAAAAAGGTACACCATTTGTTATCAGGCTGAAAAATGATACGGTTCCCGGACAATCGACTGAATTTAAAGATTATATAAAAGGTGGGACTAAACAATTAGTTGATCATAATGATGTTGTTTTGATTAAAAGCCAAAGAGAAGATAGAAATGGACAGCCGATATACCTTCCTACTTATCATTTTGCGCATGTCATAGACGACCATTTAATGAGAACTACTCATGTGATAAGAGGTGCGGAATGGTTAAGTTCTACAGCGTTGCATATGAAACTGTTTGAAGTAATGGGATGGAAAGCGCCTGTGTATGGACACATTGCCACGATTGATACAAAAGAAATCGGTCCGGATGGAAAAGAGATTCAGCGAAAATTAAGCAAGAGAAAAGATACGGAAAAGGCCTTAGTTTCAAGCCATTTTGAAAGAGGGTATCCTCCGGTTGCGGTTGAAGCATATTTGCTGTCGATTCTGGATTCACAATTTGAAGTGTGGAGGCTGGCAAATCCACACAAGCCTTTGAGTGAATACGCTTTTTCAGCTAAAGGAATTAAAAAGAGTAATAACGCGCTGTATGATGCGGATAAACTCGCAAGCATAAGCAAAGAAGAAATCGGAAATATGACTGCGGAACAGGTTTATGCTCACGCTTTAAATTGGGCAAAGGATTATGGGCAGGATGCCATTTTAAGTGCACTAGAAAACGAAGAATACGCATTAGCAGTTTTGGGGATTGAAAGGGGAGGGGCAAAACCGCGAAAAGATCTTGTCACATGGACTGATATTCCCGAAAAGCTCGGATTTTTCTTCGATGAATTGTACGCTGGAGCAGTTGATACTTCCGCGATATCCCGTTTTAGTCCTGATGTTATTGCGGGTGTAATTAATGAGGTTATGTCTAAATACAGTGAAGAATTATCGCTGGAGGACTGGCAAAAATTAATGCTCGAAATCGCCGCAAATAACGGATTTGCGACTGATAATAAATTGTATAAAGCAAACCCCGAAGCCTATAAAGGGAGTCGCGCGGATGTTTTCACCATAATAAGAACTTTAGTCGCGGGAAGGAATATTTCACCTGATTTATACTCCGTCATGAAAGTTATGGGAAAGGAACGTTTAAAGGGAAGACTCGAGCGAGGCCTCAATAGTTTGGAACCTGTAAGGGAATAATTTTCAATATTTGTTTGTGAAATTTATGGATAGCTTTAAATAGCTTGTTTTTTTGTAAAAAAAAGAGCAGCCACACCTAAAAATTATGTCGGAACCGACATAACTAGTGTGACTGCTCAGTCTACGGAGGGATCAGCGTTCCCAATCACGGCAACAACTGCAGCTGCCACAGTGGCGGCCAGTCGAGCAG
>CAYHDM010000104.1:0-3377 GCA_964355455.1 uncultured Candidatus Saccharibacteria bacterium | reverse complement strand
GGACGAAACGAAGAAAAAGCCAACAAGGTCGCGTCAGTTTTAAAAGAAATAAATCCATCTGGAGATTTCTCGACATTAATCTGCGATCTGAATCACCCTGAAATCATCCCTAAAAAATTTTCACAAATTAATAATTTGGATATCCTAATAAATAATGCAGGAGTCTGGACAGAAGGGGACACCGTCGATGCATCTATCGAAAAAATAATTGAATTGACCAATGTAAATTTGACAGCCTCGATGGCAATCACACGAACACTTATTCCGACTTTACTAAAATCTGAATTTGCTCAAGTATTAAATGTAATAAGCATTGCGGGAGTGGAAATCCCATTTGACTATTACCACTCAATTTATTCGGGAGCGAAATTCGGAATGCAGGGGTTCACGGAATCATTAGTAAAAGAATTCGATAATAGAAATCTTCGCGTTATGGGATTTTATCCCGGAGGAATGAGCACCAACTTATTCGAAAAAGCTGGAATTCACTATGAGCCTAACGAGCCTTGGATGTTTGATGTAAAAGAATCTGCTGAGGCTATTATTTTTATGTTGACAAGAAATCCGAAAGTAAATGTAAAGAGACTGGATTTGGTAAATCATCTACAGGTTTGATCAGAAAGCTCTTTTCAGTTGGAATTGGTCTTCGCTAAGCAATAAAAAAAGATCATTTGCAAACTATAGGCTGTCGTTCCGTTTAATAATAGAGCTCCATTACAAAATTCGATCTTCGTAGAATTTTGCAACTTCTTTAATTGATATTTTACTAGATGCAATATCCATAGCTAATTTTACTAACTCTTCGTCAATGATTCGAACTTCACATCCATTTAATTCTAAAAACACTATTGCTGAAACCATCGATGTTCTTTTATTTCCATCGACAAAAGCATGATTTTTTATAAGAGAATAGGCGAGACTGGCAGCTTTTTCAAATACTGTTTTGTATTTTTCTACACTGTCGAAAGCAGTCTTCGGTCGATATACTGCTGATTCTAATAACCCGAGATTTAAAATGCCGTCCGATCCTTCAAATTTTTGAATTTGAAATTCGTGAATGAGAAGTATTTCTTCTACGGATAAATATCTCATTTTTAATTATCAGCTAATTTTTGAAGTGCTTTAGAATACCTATTTGATACCGTTTTAATAAGCCTATAAAATTCTGAATTTGTTTCTATACTTTCTTCCTTAATAGGCTCTAGTGAAATTATGATATTTTTATTTTTGATGTCTTCTTGGACGTATACCTCCAGCCCGAGTTTAAAATTAAGCTGATCTCTTAGGGTTTTAGGGATAGTAAGCCCGATAGAATTACCGATTCTCGCAAGTTTTTGTTTGTAAACCATGGTAAGTACATGTTATTACAAACCTAGGATGTGTCAATAGAAAGGGTCAGCTCTCGCTTTTTTGGGAACATTGCTTTATATCGGAGTTTTTATCGGTATCGGGATTGTTTTGAATAAGACTGTTAAAAATTTAAAATTGGTCTAATCAAACCGATTGCCGCCAATGCTCCGATAAAGTTCAACAGAGCAAAAAATATTACGATGAAACCAGCTGTTTTAAAGAAAACCCCTGACCTTAAAGTGTCAGATAACTTAATTGAAACAAAACTAATTAAAGCAAGTATGGGGAATGTTCCTAAGGCAAAAACCAGCATGGTTAATGCTCCATTAACAAAATTTCCGGTAGTTAAAGAGTAAACTTGCATGGATTGTGTAAATCCACATGGCAAGAAAAATGTGGAAAGTCCCAAAAGCATCGGAGCATATTTATTCGCATACATCTTCTCATCCGAATAGCTGATCCCTTTAATCTTCGGCATTCTTAATTGAAATCTTTTCATAAAAGGAAAAATATCCAAAAGGTTTATTCCAAGAATAATCATCACGATAAAAAGGACTAAGTTCAGTACAAAAGAAAAGAATGGAGTAAGCGTGAAGGCTGACCCCAATAGGCCAATTAATCCCCCAAGAATAAAAAAGCCGATCAGCCTTGAAATATGGAAAGCGATTAATGGTGCCGACCGATTACTGTCAGAATTTTTAGCATAAGTTGAAGAAAGTGATAAAACCAAGCCTCCGACTACGGCCATACAGGTTGATAATGATGCGATTACTCCAATAAAAAAGATAAACGGTAAAGTTATGGAATCCGAGCTTAAAAGATTTATTATTCCCAACTTTTGCAACCCTATAAATAGACCGGCAAATAGGGAAGCTATCAAAAAGCCGATTATGACTTCTTTATTTTTTATTTTAGGATTTTCGGGCTTTGTGTGCAGCAATTCATATCCATGTTCGCTGATGTAGCCGCTTAATGTAGCCCTTAAATTTTCGATATCCAAATCTAAATCGGTGCCTTCTATTTCAATATTAACTTTTTGAGTACTTAAGCTGGCTTTTATTTTTTTGACGTTATGGTGTTCTGATAACCTTCTTTCAATAAGAAGTTCACATGAAGGGCAGTGCATTCCTTTAACGTGAAATTCATGATTTACAATGGCTTTATTCATAGCGGTTTTAATTTAAATCTAAGTGAATTAAAGACTACTGATACACTGCTGAAAGCCATAGCAAATCCTGCGAATATCGGATTAAGCAGAATTCCAAAGAACGGATAGAAAACTCCGGCAGCAAGCGGAATTCCGATTAGATTATATATAAATGCCCAAAATAGATTTTGTCTGATAGCCCTCATCGTGATTTTTGACAATCTGATAGCTTTTAATAATTTGGAAATGTCTCCCTTTAATAGAGTTATTTGCGCGGATTCGATAGCTACATCCGTTCCTGTTCCCATTGCTATCCCGACATTAGCTTCGGCGAGGGCAGGGGCATCGTTAACTCCATCCCCAACCATCGCGATAAGATTACCCTGTTTTTTAAGCTCTTTTATTTTAAAAGCTTTATCCTGAGGTAAAACTTCGGCTATAACATCGTCGATTCCGGCTTGCTTGGCAATATATTTAGCGGTATTTTCGTTGTCCCCTGACATTAAAATCACTTTTATTCCTAATTTATGCAGTTCTTTTATTGTGTTTTGCGCGTTGTCTTTTAAAGTATCGGCAATTCCTACTATTGCAAGTGCTTCTGATTTGGTAGCTAAAATAACAGGAGTTTTTCCTTCGCTTGTTAATTTCTCGATTTTTGACTTATCGAATCTTATATCCAGACCATTTATCAATTTAACGTTTCCTGCATAGTATGTAGTATTATCAATAATCCCTGTTAAACCTTGCCCTTCTGTAATTGAGAAATTTTTAACTTCCGTCAAATTTAGATTTTGTTCTTTTGCCTTTTTAACAATAGCTTCCGCAAGCGGATGTTCGGAATATTTTTCCAGAGAAGCCAGTATTTCAAGAACCTTTGTTT
>CAYHDM010000103.1:0-3388 GCA_964355455.1 uncultured Candidatus Saccharibacteria bacterium | reverse complement strand
AGTATAGTAAAGCTTTGGGAAAGGACGTCACTGTCGCAATCGAACAGGCAACCGCAAGTACAACCAAAAAACTGCAGGAGTCATTAAAGAACATTGATCAGGCCGAGGATATTATTAAAGTTTCTCCTGTTGCACAAATTGTTAGCGTTATTTTGGAATATGCCGTCAAGTCAGGCGCATCTGATATACACATTGAACCTTTTGAAACGGGCACACGCATTAGGTATAGAATCGACGGAGTTTTGCAGGAAAAATTCCCTTTACCGAAAACTATTCACAACTCGATCGTCGCGCGTATAAAAATATTGGCGGATATGCCGATTGATGAGCGAAGAATTCCACTTGATGGGAAATTCAAAGTCGCATTCGGAGAGAGTAAAACTGATCTCCGTGTATCAACATTACCGACTGTATTTGGGGAAAAGGTCGTTATCCGTTTATTAAAAGATACAAAAACTATTTTCACTTTAAAGCAGCTTGGATTATGGGGAAAGGCGCATCATGATTTTAACCAGGCCCTAAAACAGACAACGGGAATCCTTTTCGTTACCGGTCCGACAGGCTCAGGAAAAACCGTTACTCAAGCAACTTCTTTATCGAAATTAAATACTACTTCTGTAAATATAATTACGCTTGAAGATCCGGTCGAAATCGGAATTCCCGGCGTAAACCAGGTTCAAATAAATGTGAAAGCCGGCCTGACTTTTGCATCCGGCCTTCGTTCAATTTTAAGGCAGGATCCGAACATAATAATGGTAGGGGAGGTACGTGACAAAGAAACCGCACAGCTTGCCATTCAAGCTGCGCTTACGGGACATTTGGTCTTGGCAACTTTGCATACCAACTCAGCCGCCGGAAGTATTCCACGTCTAAAGGATATGGGCGTCGAAAGTTTTTTGATCGCGTCCACTTTAAATATAGCCTTGGCTCAGCGTTTGACCAGGAAAATTTGTTCGTACTGCAAAGAGTCTTATGAAGCAGACGCTGAAGTCGTTGCTGACATAAAGAAAAACCTAACACCCGAGTTGTTAAATTTAGGCTTAGGTCCGTCTCCTCTTGATGAAAATGAAAGTGACGAACATACGATAGGGGAACGTATCCAAACTGGTACTCCCGCAAAAGATTTATCTAAGATAACATTGTATAGAGGGAAGGGATGTGACAGATGCAACAACACGGGATACAAAGGCCGTACAGGAGTCTTTGAAGTTATGAAAGTAACTTCGGAAATACAGCACTTAACCGAGAGGGATACTTCTGAAGATGAAATTAATGCTAAAGCAATTGAGCAGGGGATGATAACATTGGTACAGGACGGATATTTAAAAGTCATGTGGGGGATAACAACGCTCGAAGAAGTGCTGTCCGTCGTAAATAGTTAAGAGTTTAAATTTAGTAATTTGAGTGTTTGAATTTTATTGATATTATGCCCGAAAATGAATCTGAACAGTCATCGTTCTTGATAGACGAACTTTTGGAAAAAACAATTTTAAAAGGTGCCTCGGACCTCCATTTGTCAAAGGGAATGCCCCCGATTATTCGTGTTACCGGCGTATTGCAGCCGCTTGCGGGTTTCAAAAAATTGGAGGAAAACAATATAGTTCACGTCGTCGGACAACTCCTCGAAGAGAATCAGCTTGAAGAACTTTACGAAACAAAAGAAATGGATTCGTCATATGCAATCGGTGACAAGGGACGATTTAGAGTAAACGTATTTTTTGAGAGGCGATCATTGGCTGTGTCGTGCCGCTATATCCCTACAAAACTTCCTACGTTAGAAGAATTGGCTCTGCCTACAATGCTCTATGAATTCTGTAAATTACCACAGGGATTAGTCTTAGTTACAGGCGCGTCGGGTCAGGGGAAATCCACTACACTTGCGGCTTTAATAAATTGGATAAACACGAACAAAAATGCCCATGTTATTACTATCGAAGATCCGATTGAATATATGTTTGCGTCCAATAAAGCCTTAATTCAACAGCGTGAAATTCGTATCGATACTCTAAAATGGACACACGCTTTAAAATCAGCCTTGAGAGAAGATGCAAATATAATTCTAATCGGAGAAATCCGCGACTTCGAAACAATGAATCTCGCCATTACCGCCGCAGAAAAGGGCCATCTTGTTTTAGCTACGATTCACACTTATTCTGCAGATCAGACGGTTGAACACGTTATTGGGATGTTTCCCGAGCATCAGCAGCATCAAGCTCGAATGCAATTTGCTGCTGTTTTGGAAGGAACCGTAACTCAAAACCTGGTCAAAGGGATCGACCCTTCGAAAAGGTATCCTGCGATTGAGCTAATGATTGCGACAAGTGCTATACGAAATATTATTCGTGAAGGAAATGCTCATTTTATATACAACAACATAAGCACAAATTTTGATATCGGCATGATAACGATGGAAAAGTCACTTGCCGAGCTTGTAAATTCAGGAAAAGTTGAACTTGACGAAGCTTTAGCGAAAGCGAAGCATCCGAATGAAATGCTGAGGTTCATTGAAAAGCGATAATTTGAATTTTTCAAAATAATCCGCAATCCTTTCATCTGTCGATAGACTATAAGGTGAGGACATTTTGAAAAATTCACAATTATCTCCCTCTATATAGATAAAGAATGAGATTGAATTACGCGGCGAAAACCAGAGACGGATTGACAGTTAAAAGGGGTGAGATAGACGCTCCGGACCGAGACTCCGCTGTAAAGTCACTCCGGGATCGAGGGCTTGTCGTATATTCACTTAGCCCGGTTAGGGAAGGCTTCGATATAATGTCGCTTGTACGAAAAGGGGGGATTCCACTTACCGAAAGGGTAAGGTTCACTGACCAGCTTGCTAGTATGGTAACGGCCGGACTTCCACTTACAAAATCTCTGGAACTTTTAACACTGCAAAACAAAAACGGGGTAATGTCAGACATAACTCAAATGATTCTAAATGAGGTTGAAGGAGGAATTCCGCTTGCCAAAGCAATAGAAAATCGGGGTGAAAAGGTTTTCTCCCGAAGTTACGTAAATTTGATTAAGGCAGGCGAGGCTTCCGGAAAACTGGATGAGGTTTTAAGAAGACTTGCCGAGACACTTGAAAAAGAACGCCAATTCAGAGGGAAAGTAACGGGCGCGTTGGTATATCCGGCGATTGTTTTGTCCGCTATGGCAATCGTTTTTACTTTGATAGTTGTATTCTTGATTCCTCAAATGACTAGCATATATGAATCATTTGGCACTGACCTTCCGTTTACTACTCGGGCGCTAATTGCAATTTCAGATTTTATTATCAATTTCTGGTGGATTGTAATTATGCTTATAATCGGGTTTATCGCGGGGACGAGGTTTGCCCTTTCAACCCCCATTGGACAGTATTATTCGGCAAAAATATCGTTCA
>CAYHDM010000102.1:0-3397 GCA_964355455.1 uncultured Candidatus Saccharibacteria bacterium | reverse complement strand
GAAGAAAGAGAAGATGAAGATGCGCTTGAATCAGTTGTCCTGCAAAAAAATTGGTTTGACATCGGCACAATAGAAAGCCTGCATTCTGCGACTATATATATGCACGACAAATATGAAAACCATAAAAAATAACCGTCTAAAATTTCAGAAGACTATTTTTGTTACTGGCGGAGCAGGTTTTATCGGCAGCGCTTATCTTAACAAATATGTCCCAATTTACAAACATTATCGTTTCGTAAACATTGATTGCCTAACATACGCAGGCGATAAAAGAAATATCACTGTGTCTCATTGCCTAAACTACCTTTTTGAAAAAGTGAATATTGGTGATGTAAAAAAACTTGAAAAATTATTTATAAAATATAAACCGACTGATATTATTCATTTTGCTGCGGAAAGTCACGTTGATGCAAGCATAAAAAACCAAAACATTTTTATTAACACAAATATTTTAGGAACATATAATTTGTTAACACTGGCCAGAAAATATGGAGTCAACAGATTCCATATGATTTCAACTGACGAAGTATATGGATCATTAGGGCGTGACGATGCCTCTTTTACCGAAGCATCTCTTCTCGCGCCGAACAATCCTTATAGTGCCTCGAAGGCAAGCGCAGAATTCATGGTGAGGGCATACAACAAAACTTTTGGCTTAAATACGGTGATTACGAGGTCTTCAAATAATTATGGCCCGAATCAAGACACAACAAAATTTATACCGTTATTTATTAATAATCTTTTGGCGGGCAAAAAATTACCGCTCTATGGATCGGGGGAGAATATCCGTAATTGGCTTTATGTTGAGGACAATATTTCCGCAATTGATTTGGTTTTTCACAAGGCGGGAGGCGGATCGATATACAATATTTCCGGAAATTGTGAGTTGACAAACATTAATGTTACTAAAAAATTAATAGCATTAGCCGGGAAAACCGAGAAAGAGATTCAGCATGTGGAAGATAGGATTGGACACGATTTCCGATACGCATTAAATTCAAGTAAAATCAAGCAGGATCTATGCTGGCAGCCAAAAATAAATTTTGATGCTGGTATTCGTAAAACATTTTTATTCTATAAAAAGCATAACAAAAAATATGGAAAATAAAAAAAACAAAAAGAGAATTTTTTTGTGCGGACCTATGAAGGGAATATCAAGAGAAATATCACTTGGTTGGAGAGAGTTGGCTACCAAATGCTTGTCAGGAAAATTTGAGGTTCTACATGCTATGAGAGGTCGCGAAGAGAAAGAAACATTTGCAGACCCGCGCGCTGCCGTGATCAGGGATTTAAATGATATTAAGAATGCGGATATTTTGCTTGTAAATGACACAATTGAAAACTGTAGTATGATAGGCACATCTATGGAAATATTTTTTGCCTTTCAACAAAATAAGCCGATTATTGTATTTGGAAATGCCCATGATAAAGATTATTGGTTAAACTATCATATTCACTTAAGAACAAAAGATTTTAATGAAGCGTGCGATGTATTAAATAAGATGTTTTCTTAATCAATGAAAATACCTTTTTATAAACCATATATTACTGAAAATGAGATGAGTGCCGTTTCAAGGGTTTTGAAATCCGGTAAATTAACCAGGGGACAGGAAGTCAAGGAATTTGAAAAAGAGTTTGCTGATTATATTGGCAAAAAATATGCAATTGCAGTTAATAGTGGAACCAGCGGACTGCATTTAGTTGTTCGTGCGATGGGTTGGAAAAAAGGAGACGAAGTTATTACTACCCCTTTTAGTTTTATTGCATCTTCTAATGTTTTGTTATTTGAAGGTGTAAAGCCGATATTTGTTGATATAAATAAAAATACACTTAACATAGATCCTGATAAAATTGAAGAGAAAATTACTCCGGATACAAAGGGAATGCTTTTGGTTCATATTTTAGGATTGCCTGTTAATTTTGAGAAGATTAAAAAAATTGCTTACAAATATAATTTACCTATTATTGAGGATGCATGTGAGTCCATTGGAAAACCGAGTAAGAATTTCGTTGTTTCAAAGCTCGGCGTTGCATCAGTATATGGATTTCATGAAAATAAACAATTAACGACTGGGGGAGAGGGCGGAATGATTATAACTAATGATCCTATTGTTGCGCAAAAATGCCGATCTATGCGAAATCAAGGGTGCTCTTTAAATAAAGACTGGTTAAAAAATGTTATTCTTGGCTATAATTTCAGAATGACTGAAATCCAGGCCGCTTTTGGCAGGGAACAACTAAAAATTATTGATAAAATGCTTGTAAAGAGAGAGGGGATTGCAAATAAATATTCTGCTCTTCTTTCGGGAGTAAAAGGATTAGTGACTCCGAATGAGATGATTTCCGAAAAAAGAAGCTGGTTTGTTTATTTTGTGATTTTAGAAAGTTCAGGCATGAGAAAAAAAATATCTCAAACTCTCTTGAGCAATGACATTATTTCAAGTACAAATTATTTTCCGCCAATATATAATTTTTCAATGTATGCAGGTTGCAAAAAGGAATGCACTATCACAGATGAAATTTCTGGAAGAATCTTAGCGTTACCTATGTTTTATGAAATGACCGACGAACAAATAAATCGAGTTGCCAATGTGATTAAAAAAGCTATCAAAAAATAATGACAAACATTTTCCCTTCAGATATTTTTTATACGCAATTCTCTCATTTATATAGCGAGTATGCTTTTGATAAAAAATTATATATATCAGCTGTTAACAATTTTATTAAAAATGAAACTCCTAAGGTAGAAACAATGATTGATATCGGGGCTGGTGATGGGAAAAGAGGGAAATATATAGCCGAATTACTTAAAATAAAAAGTCTTACTTTGTTAGATAATAGTAACGGAATGATTGCGCTTTCTAAAAATATCCCAAATATAAAATTTGAAAAATTGGATATTTCAAATAGTGATTTTTCGCTCGATAAAAAATATGATGTAGCAATCTGTCTATGGAATGTGTTAGGGCACATATCATACGGCAAAATGGGAGTGGCACTTAAAAATATCGCGTCTGTGGTGAATAAAAATGGAATTATTTTTATAGATGTTAACAACAGGTATAATATTGCTTACTATGGACTTAAGTCTGTTATCATAAATTTGTGTAAAGATATTTTCTTACCTAGGAAAAATAATGGAGATTTTATCTTTGAAATAAACACTGGGGTGAAAAATATTAGTACTATCGTTCATATATTTAACCCTAATGAAATAGAAAATGTAATAAAGTCATCAGGGCTGGCTATATTAAAAAGGCAAATTATTGACTACGAAACTGGTAAAATTAAAAAAAATTTATTTGGTGGACAAATAGTATATAAATTATCAAAAATATGAGAGTCCTATTTGTTTCTTCGTTATATTATCCGCATGTTGGGGGAGTTGAAACCATGA
>CAYHDM010000101.1:0-3461 GCA_964355455.1 uncultured Candidatus Saccharibacteria bacterium | reverse complement strand
CCCTCACGGTACTAGTTCACTATCGGTGATTTTGAGTATTTAGCCTTACCAGATGGTCCTGGCAAATTCCCACAGAATTTTCGTGTTCCGTGGTACTCAGGAGCTCTTCTATCCAGGTCGTATTGTTTCGGATACGGGACTATTACCCCCTATGGTATAACTTTCCAGAAAGTTTCTCCTACAAAATAACCTGAACGTATGAAGGTCCTACTACCCCCCGAATAAATTCGGGGTTTGGGCTTCTCCCTTTTCGCTCGCCACTACTCAGGGAATACTTATTTTAGTTTCTTTTCCTCTGGGTACTGAGATGTTTCAGTTCCCCAAGTGCCTCTTCTCGCATAAAGCGTAGAATGGCAGGGTTTTACCCTGCCGGGTTTCCCCATTCGGACATCCCCGACTGATAGCGCTTTTTGGCAGCTCATCGAGGCTTTTCGCAGCCTAACACGTCCTTCTTCAGCTCAAAATCCCAAGGCATCCACCATATGCTCTTTCTTCTTTCAGTGAATTTAAAAACTCACGAAATAATTTCTTCTCCAACGAACTTGCTAATCTATTCAGTTTTCAAGGTACAAACCGGAGTTGCGGTTTGATAGAGCCATAAACGGCTCGTCCAAACCGGTTTTTTCTATTTCAAAGTTCCCGGCTTGGGATTTCAGAAAACTGTTATCCCAAGTAAGAACTCCGAGATGAAACTGTCGCAAAACCCTGTCTTGGTGGACCGAGTGGGTCTCGAACCCACGACCTCTGCATTGCAAATGCAGTGCTCTAGCCAACTGAGCTATCGGCCCATAACTCGTTTCGCTTGGCTGACTTTCTCCTTTGTTCGAAAGTTATATATAGAACTATTTAATTTTCAAGGCTTCTATCGAACAAATGTTGTACTAAGATTGGCTCGAAAAAATATTTTCGGGCTTGTCTGCTGAAAAATAAATACAAGGAAGCAGACTGGTTAAGAGGTTGATAATCAACGTTAACTAAATGACTGGGACTAATTATATGGAATGTTTTAATGAATTGCAAATGGGAAGTTTATTTGGATTTAATTTTTGGGATTCTTAATTGGATTGGGGGTCCGGAGAGGGGGAAAATATTTCTTTTTGGCAGAACACGCCTTTGTGTTCCCGCCAAGAAACATCCCTCTCCGGACCAATGGTTTTACAGTAGTAGAGAATCTACTACCAGAAACTTTCTTTTTATCAGATCCCTTAGCAAGGTATAGCCCTTGCGTCCGGCCCATCCAGCCGGGTTTTTCTCTTAAACTATAAGAGATCTGATAAGCGTGTCGCTCCGACAGGACTCGAACCTGTATCCTCCAGCCTGGAAAGCCAGTGCTCAGCATTGAGCTACGGAGCGAAACAGGGGCTTCGTGCCTTTGCGCATTATGCGTTGCGGGCCACTGTGCGGGCCTCCCATGCGGGGAGAGCCATGACCATGCGTTACACGAAGCCCCGAGCTGCGGTGGAGGGATTCGAACCCCCAACTTTCCCTCGTTCAAAGCGAGGAGCTCTGCCGTTGAGCTACACCGCAATCCTTCAAAAACTGCATAAATTTTAGCACAGACGTCAATATCCACAACAAAAAATCACGGTATTTGACACTTCATCACC
The DNA here is from genome assembly GCA_964355455.1 of uncultured Candidatus Saccharibacteria bacterium. GTDB lineage: Bacteria > Patescibacteriota > WWE3 > 2-01-FULL-39-13 > 2-01-FULL-39-13 > CAYHDM01. The sequence continues at coordinate 1,854 of CAYHDM010000101.1, read as the reverse complement.
CATTGCATATAACTTACATATGGAAAACACAAACCCAACCTCCCCTGTTCGGCCGAAAATCAGAAAGGCAGTTTTAACCGATGCAGGTTACGCGACCAGATTCCTTCCGATTACCAAAACTCTTCCTAAATCAATGCTTCCGATAATGGATAAACCTATCACTCAATACATAATTGAAGAATGTATGCTCGCAGGAATCACCGAAATCATTCTTGTCGCGACGGAAGAAGGAAAACCTATATACGAAGATTATTTCCATAACACTGCCCAACATATTTACGGACAATTAAGAAAACAGGGTAAAGAAGGGCGTTTTGACAAAGTTCGCGAAGTGTTCAGTCTTCCAAACATTATTGTAATTACGCAGGATAAAAAACTTCCATATGGAAACGGAACCCCTGCTCTTTCAGCCAAACCATATATCGGCAACGAACCTTTTTTGTACATATATACGGATGACCTCATTTTTGGCGAGTCCTCATGCAAAGAGCTTGTTGATGTTTACGAAAATTCAACCGACGACGTAAAGGGAATAATCGCGGCGCAGGATATTCCTGACGTTGATGTCACAAGATATGGAATAATAAAGCTTAAAGAAGGGACTCCTGACATTTTAGACTTTATCGTCGAAAAACCGAGTGTCGCTGACGCTCCATCAACTTTAGTGAGCTTTGGAAGATACCTTCTCTCTCCTGAAATATTTGGATATTTAGTGCCGAAAGAAGAGAACCTCGGTTTAGATCAGGAACTTTGGATGGTAGACGCAATCCATAGAATGGCGAAAGAGCACAAGGTTTTAGTAAAGCCGATAAACGGACAATGGAAAACCACAGGAGATCCATCTAATTACATGAAAACTGTTATAGATTTCGCGCTTGAAAACGAAGAATATCGGGAGGACTTTTTGGGCTATATCCGGAAGAAAATTCAATAATCTGACCTTTTAAGCTGTCGCATATACTAATATCATACGGGATGAACCATCCAACTCATATCCAAATTTCTTTTTTAAAACCAAATCATGCTTTTTTGCTTCGATTTCCCCTGCTTCGATTTCAGAATCATCAATTTGCTTATAGAAAACTAAGAGTCCGTCTTTTTTTATGAACGGCATACAGATTGCTATTAATTCCGGTAAAAATGCTACACCCCGCGCTACAACTATATCAAAGGTTCCACCTAATTCTTTAATTAATTCGTTTGACCTTCCCCATTTAGTTTCTACATTTTTTGCTTCGGTAAAATGAGCGAATTCATTTACTACATCAAGCTTTTTTCTGGTGGAATCTAAAAGCACGAATTTCGAATTCGGATGTGTAATAGCCAATGGCAACCCGGGAAATCCCCCTCCCGTACCCAGATCTAAAACTTTAGAATCAGTCAATCGCAACTCAATCAAAGGGATTTTCGAACACATTAAAGAATCTAAAATATGCTTTTTCCATATTTGTTCGTAATCACGAATGGCTGTTATGTTGATCTCTTTGGATTTTTCTTCGACTAAATGGGCCAATTTATCGAGTTGATCGTAATATTTATTAAATTGAGGCAATTCTTGCTCAAGCGGATTTCGCATAAGATGCCTCTCTATTTGTATGAACTACTTCAATAACTTTTTTAATCGCCTCCTGAATATCAGCCACTTCCGTTACTGTCCCGGATGCCGCCATTTTGTGGCCTCCACCGCCGAGTGCTTTAGCAAAAACCGAAACATCAACTTTCGGCAAACGCGATCTAAAACTTACACTATAATCTTTCGGATTTAAATCACTTTGCTTAACAATGAAAGAAAAATCTATCCCTTTAAGTTTCTTTAGCAAATCAGCTCCGTTTGAAAAGACGTTTTCCTTATTA
>CAYHDM010000100.1:0-3565 GCA_964355455.1 uncultured Candidatus Saccharibacteria bacterium | reverse complement strand
ATACCTTAACAACGGGCAGTTTTTCTAAAGGGGCGCTCACAATGCTCTTTTTTGCTTTAGGCACCCTTCCCATCCTCTCTATTCTTAGCTTCAGCTCTCTGGGCATTCATAAGAAAACCGAGTCCGGTATTTTCTTCAAAACCGCCGGCCTCATCGTGATATTTTTCGGCATCTTCAATCTAATTAACGGCCTCGTCGTCTTCAGCCTCATTCCGCCGATTTTTAATTTCTAAAATAAAATTTAAAAACTTATGAAAATAACCGCCTTATCAATTCTCATTGCCGCGATTTTAATCGGGGGATCAATCATTCTCGTTGGCAGACAAAACAACTTAAAAAACAATAATCAAACTGGCGCCAATAATGTCAGCGTCGTGGACGGCAAGCAGATAATTGAAATAAACGCGAAAGGCGGATACTCTCCCAGAGTTACGACAGCCAAAGCCGATATACCGACCATTCTAAAACTTAACACGCGGGGCACTTTTGACTGCTCGGCGTCTCTTATCATTCCAAAAATCGGTTATCAAAAAAATCTCCCGCCTTCGGGCGTCACGGCAGTAGAAATCCCCCCGCAAAAATCCGGCTCCACATTACGCGGCCTTTGCGGCATGGGAATGTATAGCTTTAGAATCAATTTTAATTGAACGAAAACAAAACGCTGTTCTTGTTTAATTTTTTTAGACTGTAAATTACGAAATTAAAATGTAAGGACGTCCGATGTCCTTATATTCCGTAATGTTTGGGACATCGGACGTCCTTAAAATTAAAGGCTGAAGCCATTTCGTAATTCACAGTTTCAGAACAGTGAAATAAGATTGACGCTAGCTTATCAATCGAATCTTTCTTGTAGGGGAGTGCCCAGGCGGAACGGGAGGCGACTGTTAATCGCTAATTTTAGCGGTTCGACTCCGCCCTCCCCAACTTCGCAATCCACGCACCTCGCGTGGATTTTTTTTGTGTATACAATTTACAGACGATCGTCTCTAATTTGTATACATTAAGTTTTCAAGCTTGTGCGGGATACGAGAATCGAACTCGTGTCCTCAGTTTGGAAAACTGATGTTCTTCCACTAAACCAATCCCGCTTAATTTATATTATGCTACCCAAACCAAAAAAATGACGCAAGAAACCTACCCCCCGTATAATTTTTATATAAAAAAAGAAACTCCCCGTAAGCAGGGGAGTCGTGGCGAAATAAAGAACTATTGCAACAAGGTCGGCTGGCCATACAGGAGGATTCGGCTCAACCGACCCAGTTAGGAACATCGCGTGTGGTTACATAAACATTATAGCAAGGAATTATGAATTGTTACACAAAAAACCGCGCAACCAATGGAGCCTCCTCGTCACGCTCGGGGTATTGAATATTATTCAAAAACCCGTCCTCTTGCGAGGACGGATTTTTAGATAACATTGGTAGTAGGAAGGTGGACATTATTAAAATGTGTTGTGTATAATTAATTTATATGAAACATCAAAAAGGTTCAGTGGGGACAGTTATTTTAATCGTAATTGTAGTAGTTGTTGCAGTTGGAGGATATATGCTATACCAGCGAAATAAGGACAATGCTGGTACGCAAAAAGAAAATACGTTCACAACAGAAGCGGAAGGCTCCAGTGTATCCAGGCGTGATACGTTAGCTGGGTTGCCATACGAAGAAGCTGCCCGGAAGGCAAAAGAAATCGCCCTATCTATTGTGAAAGAAGAATCGATTGGTCGTGCTGATTGTCCTAAAACATCAACTGATATCATTTCAACCCAAGAGGACGGCATAGAAAAGGCATGGGGTATATTTGTTTTCTATGAAAATTGCAAAGATGACTCCATTGAGGCAATTCGTGAAGAACGGCTTATGACGTTTAAAGAAGAATTAGGATGGGAATTACGTGACCCGCATACAAGTTACCAACGATGCCAAGAAGGAAGGGGACACCAAGACTTTTCCAACAAGCCGTGTCTGTAACCTCAAGATAGAGACTTAGCTAAAAAACCGCACACAACAAACCCTCTCGCTACGCCCGGGGTACTGGATGTTATCCAAAAATCCGTCCTCGCAAGAGGACGGATTTTTGGTAACAACAGTGGTGGACCAGGGAGTGGAGAATGTTAGAACCTGTTTGGTGAATACCTAATCAAAGATTGCATAAAATTTTGCGCCTCAATATTCAGCAAGAACACAATTTTTCTGGGGTCAGGCACTGTCGGGTCTTATAACAGTGCTCGAGGATAAAGAGTATATGGTTACTTTACGGGAAAAAATGAATAATATCAAGAAAGTTGCCAAGTTTTACAACTACGACCTCCTCCTAGCCAAAAAGTAAAACGTTGTTGCCCCTTGTCTGCCCTTGGGGCGAGCTTTGCACCCCGAGTAGACCTTTGACACCTCCTGCAACATAGCCCAGCGGTTTGACGAATTTTGAAAGCTTAGGACGATTTGCTTAATTATAGACCCACGTCATTTTCATCAACATCAGACCCATTCAGAACGACAGGAGCAGACACAGGATCTATGATCAACTCCGAAGCTACCTTTGTGACTTCAGCGATATTATCATCTAAAACCTTATAAACCATCGGGACATACTTCTTGTAGGAAGCTTCGTCATTACCAACAAATACAACCTTGTCTTTATTCTCGAGCTTGAGGTCTTTAAAAGTCTTACTGTGTTTTTGCCAAAACGTGGCAAGTTTCACCTTATCTAATACTTTGATGAATTCATTAATGCTCGGTACATATTTCAATCCATCTTCTCTTGCAGAAGCAAACGCACTAGCGAAGTTTCTGAATAAATAATCAATGAAGTATTCCGTGTTTTTAGCTACTTTCGGATCAAAGCAGTGGTCGAAAAGGTAGTCATTAACCAAATCTCTGATGGTGTGTTTATCCTCCGATCCTGAAGGATCATAAAATCCACAACCAACCCCAAGATTGATTTCCGTGTTTGTCATCTGATAGAGAATAAAACTACTTACTCGAGTTTTAAGCTTAATAGTTTTCTTTTCTATGTCTGTCGATTGGAATGTGCCATCAGCAATCTTCTGTTTGAGAAAATCATCATATTTGCCAGCGAGGTCAGTTGTTTTTAAAGCATCAATTTCCTCAAAAATGTTTTTCTTCGGGAAAATATATCTTGCATTGAAAATGGCAAACACTCTTTGAGAAATCTCTCTCATTCCTTCGATGACAATTATACGAGTATCTCCTTCTGTCGGAGCGTCCTTGTTAGAATGATGGGCTATCGCACGAGTTAGATCAAATATATCGCCACCGCGATCTGCATTGCACGACAACCTAAAAAGCATCAGGTCATGAATGCCCAATACTCCACGATTTTCTTCTGAAAGTCTTGTGAGTACTCCTGTATCAGTGTGCCTGCCGTCTCCAAATACCCATTCGGCTATCTCTGCAATGTGTGGTTCAACATTGTTTGAATGTTTGCCAACCGGATCCGTCCACCCTGCATCATTCAATAATCTGGTAAGGAAATAATCTAAGCTGTGTCTTAAGCCCATTCCTACGTTTTTATCTCCTATTTCAAGTAATGAATATTCTGGGATTG
>CAYHDM010000099.1:0-3584 GCA_964355455.1 uncultured Candidatus Saccharibacteria bacterium | reverse complement strand
TCTTACGAGCCAAAGAGGCCTACAATTCGAATAAATATACCCGTACCCGAAAGGGTATAAAAATCGGCCTACGCGTATTTATAAGTATTGCGCTTATCGCATATCTTATTCAAAGCCAGGATTTAAATCAAATTAAAGAAAATATTTTAAAGTTCAATTTCTTTTATTTATTTTTAGCAGTTTTAGCTCGGTTGCTGGGAACATATTTGGCGTCTGTCAGGTGGAATTTAATTTTAAAAACATCAAACAAAGAAGTTTCTACGTTAAAATTATTCGCATTATATTCAAAAGGATACTTTTATAACAATTTCCTTCCGACACAAATGGGTGGAGATGTTTATCGTGCTGTTGCCGTCGGAAGCATAGTTAAAGACCAGTCGCTGGGATTTTTTAGCGTATTCATAGACCGCTTTGGAGGGCTAATCGCGCTTCTTGTTCTTGCATTTTTCGGTATAGCTTCACTTATGGGTCCCGAATGGGTAATAATTGCGGTTGTTGCTCTGATCGCCGGAGGATATCTTTATTTTCCGATTTTAAGGTTGTTTTCCAAAAAGATTAAATTTTTCCAAAAATTTGAAGATGCAAGCAATTTATTACTAGAGAATAAATCAAATGCAGTTTTGATAATCGCATATTCGTTTCTAATCCAAATCGTTTCTTTTGCGATTTTATATCTTTTATTTTTGGGATTAAACGTAACCTTGCTTCTTGGAGACGTATTCGCATACATGCCGGTTTCCTCTTTCGCAACGCTAATCCCATCTTTTAATGGATTTGGAGCACAGGAAGCAGTTTATGCTTTCCTATTTCAAAACGCCGGAGTTACCGCAGAGTTATCGATTGCTGTTTCCGTGATGCAGCACGGTGTCCGCTTAATAATGAGCTTAATAGGTGGTATTCTCATCTTATTAAATCTGCCGAGGGAATAAAATGAATATTCTAAGAATTGTATACGACTGGCCCGATGAAAATGTTATTACTGAGGGTTTGGCTCCCGCTCCGTTTGAGTTATCTAAAGCGCAAACTAAACTCGGACATTTTGTTTTTGTTTTATGTGGAAATCTTAACGGGAAAAATTTGCTCGCACGAAGGTTCAGAATTTTCATTCCAGAATTTTTTATAGAAGTCTTTAATCTTCCCCGCGCGATTGCTGGGATCGGGCCATTTTTTACAACATCGATCTTTATTGTTCCATATTATTTTTACTTGAAAGTAAAAAATAAAATTGATATTGTCCATAATCACGGACACTTAGGAGTTTGGTTTTTGCTCTACAAATATTTATTCGGATGGTTTGATAAAACTCCTGTTGTTGGACATTTCCATATTACGGCAGAAGGGAGAGAACGCGCGATCAAAAAACAGAGCGGGCATATCCCATTTTTAGCAAAATATATTGAATATCCTATTCATAAACTATCCGACAGGTTAATGTTGAAAGTTTGTAATGAGGTAATTGTTGTGGGCGAAACTTTGGCTGATGAGCTTGTTGAATTTTACAACATCGATAAAAAACATATCCATCTTGTTGAAAGCGGAGTCGATTCAGATCGTTTTGACAAAGCCGGTGAGAAAATAGATTTCGGATTTGGTCCTGATTCAATAATTACATTAAATATCGGACGTTTAAGCAAACGCAAAAATATTGATGTTTTAGTCGAAGCAATGACAAAACTTCCGAATGAATATAAATTAGTTCTATGTGGAGAATGGGACCAGGGTTTTAGAAAAAAAGTTGAGGAAATTATTTCGGGTCGAAATTTGAGAGATCGAATAAAATACATCGGAAAAATTTCATATTTCGAGATTGATAAATATTTCAGATCAGCACAAATTTTCGTCCTGCCTTCCTCTTACGAAGGATTGCCTAAAGTTGTTTTGGAAGCCTTATCTTCCGGATGCAAAGTCATCGCGAGCGGATTTAAAATAGACCAACAATTTCCCGGCCTTAGGTTTATTCCCGAAATTACTTCAGATGTGATTGCCGAAGAAATCATTGAATCCCACGAAAGGGAAGTCAATTATGGGGAAACAAAAAAAATCATAAACACTTTTTATAGCTGGGATACTAAAGCTAAACAAGTCGAAGACGTTTATAAAATATTATTAAGGGAGAAAAATGGCTAAATTTCAATTTCCCGAAGGTTTCTTATGGGGGACGGCGACCTCCGCGCACCAGACCGAGGGCAATAATAAAAACTCAGATTGGTGGGAATGGGAGAACAGTAAAAATTACGAAACAAATGATAGGGAATATCCACTTGAACCCTCAGGTAAAGCCTGCGATTCATACAACCGTTACGAAGAGGATTTTGATTTGTGCGTAAAAATGAACAATAACGCTATAAGATTTTCCGTTGAGTGGGCGCGAATAGAACCTGAAGAAGGCAAGTTTGATCAGAATGAGATCGAGCATTATAAGAAGATGATTAAAGCTGCAAAGGCTCGTGGGCTAACAACTTTTGTTACGCTTCACCATTTTACAAATCCACTATGGTTTTCGAAAAATGGCGGATGGATAGGTTTTTCGGCCTCAAGGCTATTTGCAAGATACGCAAAAAAGTGTGCAGAAGAATTCGGGGAGCTAATAGATTTTTATCTAACAATAAATGAACCTCAGGTTCTATCTTTGGAGGGATACCTCCGTGGGATGTGGCCGCCGAATAAGACTAATCCATTCCTTTCGCTGGTTTCGCAGTTAAATTTAATGCTTAGCCATCGGGCAGCCTACGACTCGATAAAATCCGTGAATAGAAATTTTATTGTCGGGATTGTTAAACATATGGTTTGGTATGAATCACGTACGCATAAATTTCACATGATAGATAAAATTGCATGTAGAGTTTTACTATGGCTAAATAACGAGTTTTTTTTGGCTCCGCTTGGGAAAAAGAACGACATAATCGGAGTCAACCATTATTTCACTACACACTTGAAACATTTAAAGGAGAATAGTCCAAATGATAGAGTTAGCGATTTAGGCTGGTGGATAAATCCGGTCGGTCTGGAAAATGTTTTGCTTACCATGAAAAAGTACAAAGTTCCGATTTATATAACTGAAAATGGTGTCGCAGATTCTAAAGATATGGTTCGCAGAGATTTTATTCGGGATATGTTAATCGCAGTTCACCGCGCGATCGGAAAAGGAGTGGATGTTAAGGGCTACTTTTATTGGTCGCTGATTGATAACTACGAATGGCACCACGGATTCTGGCCAAGATTCGGACTTGTTCATGTAAGAAGGCATCGAAATTTGGAACGGGAAATGCGGCCTTCGGCATATTATTACTCCGATATTAGCCGCGAAAACACAGTATCTGATGATGCTGATGAGGATTGATAACCTTGCTTCTTTGCCTCAAATTCAAATACAATAGGTGGGTACATGAAATTTTTCCGAAAAAAATCAGCCCCGACTGTTTCTAATCAATTTAGAAGTTTGTGGAAATTGACAGGGCAAACTTTGAATTTGGGGATAGTTAGAATAATGTTGGTTGTTTTGCTTATACTCACAATCATTCCGACGCTATTTTTGATTTTCTTTTTTCCAAAGGTTCAATCCGATATAAAATATGGAACTACTT
>CAYHDM010000098.1:0-3659 GCA_964355455.1 uncultured Candidatus Saccharibacteria bacterium | reverse complement strand
AGGATAAACATCCAAATACATTTCAAAAACTACCGGAACAACTTCAGCAATTTTTTCAGATGGAATCCCAAGCCCCCATTCAAAATCATTGAAAGCAGTTCGGAGCAATCGGCGCACAACATACCCCTGATCTTTATTCGACGGATAAACTTTCTCCGACATTAAAAAAGTGGAAGATTTAATATGTTCAGCGGCGCGGCGCAAGTGAAATCGAACTTCTTCTGAATCAAGGTCGAGTTTTGATCCGCCTATTGAAATTATTTTATTAATTATCGGCATGAATAAATCTGTTTCGTAAACCGAATCGGCGCCCTGCAAAAGCAAAGCAAAACGCTCGAGGCCGGCTCCGGTATCAACACTTAGAAATGGAAGCTCGTTCAATTTACCTTCATTATCACGGTTGTACTGCATGAAAACGCCTGCATTCCAAATTTCTATATATCTTGGATTATCCGTCGAACCCGGGGCTTCTTCTTCGTCACCAAATTCCGGACCGCGATCGTACAAAACTTCAGTGCACGGACCACATGGACCGGGTCCGCTTAAACCGGCAGGCGCCCACCAGTTTTCTGAAGCTGAAAGTTTTGAAATTCTAGTTTCTGAAATCCCGACCTTTTTCCACGCCTCAAAAGTTTCCGTGTCGGCAGGAGCTTCGTCGTTTCCGGCAAAAATTGTCGGAATAAGTTTTTCAGCCGCAAGTCCATATCCATATTCTTTATTTGTCAAAAGGTCAAAAGCAACTTCGACTGCTTTGGTCTTGCCGTAATCCCCGATTGACCAGCTTCCCAGCATTTCAAAAAATACCAGATGATATTTGCTTTTACCGACGATGTCCAAATCTCCTGTTCGTATACATTTTTGTACGGAACATAATCGTTTTGAACCAAAATCAGCAACAGGGTCTTTCTCCCCCAAAAAATATGGGGTAAATTGAATCATCCCGGAATTTGTAAACAAAAGTGTCGGATGTCTTTCAGGAACCAAAGGGCTCGAATGAACCTCAACATGAACCTTGTCTCGGGTTTTCAAAGTATGTGTAAAATAATTGATAAACCTTCGTCGGATTTCACTTGAATTCATGGGATTATTCTACGATAAATTAATGATTTGCGCATTATCTTTAATATCTTTCGGAACCGAACTGATATCCGCCGTAGTTATCAAAGTCTGGCGGCCATTCAAAATAGTCTTAATTGCCGCGCGATAATCCTCATCTAATTCTGAAAAAATATCATCTAGAAGTAAAATCGGATTTTCTTTTGAAGTTTCCTGAATATATTGAATTTCCAGAATTTTCAGCGATAAAACCCCGGTTCTTTGCTGGCCGCGTGAACCGTATCCCTTCAAACCAAAATGGCTGTGATTATTCATGATGAAATCATAATCATCGCGGTGCGGACCAATTTGGGTTGTTCCATAAAATAATTCGCGCTGTTTAATTCCATTTAAGCGGGCAAGTGTCAGATCACTTTTTAAATAATTTAGGGATAAAAAGGCGTTTTTATATAAATCTCCGCTGATTTGTGCGAGCCGCAGATCAGCAAATTTAAAAAAATCATTTCGGCGGTTTTGTATAATTTCTCCCGCGGTAACCAATTGAGTATCCCATACAGAAAACTGTGCGTCGTGCAGACTTTTTACAATCTGGCCTTTTATCGAATCCAAAAATTTATTCCTTTGCTTGAGGATTCGATTGTATTTATTCAAATTAACACGATAATCCCGATGAACCTGACTTAATAAGCGATCTAAATAATCGCGGCGGCGAGATGGAGACCCGGCAACTAATCGAATATCTTCAGGCGCGAACATTACGGATTTAATTCTTCCCGCAAAATCGGTTGAAGTTTTTTGAGCATTATTTATTTTGTAAGTTTTCTGAACGCGACGGCTTTCAGGCTTTCTGGAGATTATTACTTCGAGCTTATCATTTTCATGCGTGTGTCCGATTATACGTGCGAATTGGGAATTTAAATTGACCAATTCTTGTTCTAAACTCACACGGGGAGATTTCCCGTAACTTAAAACCATTATGGCCTCCAAAAGGTTCGTTTTGCCAATTCCGTTTTGACCACTAATTATTGTAGTCCCATTTGAAAATTTAAATTTAGCACTGGGATAATTTCTGAAGTTTACGAATTCGAGTTTAGTGATTTGCATATTATATGGATACTAAACTTTTATAGCTTAATTTGGATGTAAATGAAATGGTTAGAGCACATAAACCCCATAGTATTGACAGACTGCACTATCAGATTTATTATAGTGCCATCACACCATTGGTTTGTTGTGAAACCCACTAAGGGAGAAAGGATAGAGACTGTGTTAGTACGATTTCAGCGTATATGGCATACTGTCTGGCGGGTCGCCACGACTGGGGTGAGCCGTACGAGATCGAAGAGAATGGGGAGAAGTATAAGCTCCGCAAGTGCAAGAAGTGCGGAGTTGTGGAGTGGATGAGCTGATGTGATCTGATTCTGGGGATGTGAAAGCCACTGCTAAGGCCTTATAATTGAGCTATTCTGCAGCGCGTGGAATCCATCCTGGAAGGAACGAAAAATGGCAATCTGTCCTGTGTGCGGAGGGGGTGTGGATGTAACTACCCACAGTAAGGTAGTAGTAGTACAGGAAGAAACCCCGCTAGTTATAGAGGGGGCAAGCGCCAAAGTCCAGATTGCGGCGACAAGTGTGAGACTGGTGCCGGACCGAAAGATATCAAGGTGCACCCGCTGTTCGTGGCAGGCTAGTGATCCTTATTTCTCGAAATATTCGAGGAGTGAGAATAATTAGCCCTTCTCGAAAGCCTGAATGCCATGCATTCAACACATACATTCAGGCTTTCCGTAGTTTTATAAATTTCCACTTAAAAATATTTCATCTGTTAGAATAAAAGTATGGCAAGTGACGAAAAATCCGTCTTACTTGAAAAAATCGCAAATCAGGTTAGAATGTGTGAGAAGTGCAGGTTATGTAAAACCGCTACAAACGGAGTCCCCGGAGAAGGAAATCCCCATTCAGAGCTAATTTTCATCGGAGAAGCACCAGGCGCGAATGAAGACCGAGAGGGGCGTCCATTTGTAGGAAGAGCAGGAATGCTGTTAGAATTCATGCTCAATCAAATAGGATATAAAAGAGAAGATGTTTGGATAGGGAATATAGTCAAACATCGTCCACCCGAAAATAGAGATCCCCTCCCCGATGAGATTGAAGCTTGTAAGCCTTATCTTACTAATCAAATTGAAGTTATCTCCCCTAAGCTAATTGTAACTTTAGGAAGATTTTCGATGAATTATTTTCTGCCTGATGCAAAAATCAGCCAGGAGCACGGCAAGGCCCATAATCTCATCAAGTATCATTTGTATCCTGTTTATCATCCTGCGGCAGGACTAAGAAATCCGTCAATGAAAACTGAATTGATAAAGGATTTTTTAAGGATTCCGGATGTTCTGAAAGAGATAAGTCTCAAAAAGGAACACATAGCTGAAACTAAAAATGCTCCTTTTCAACCACCTGAAGTGGCTAGAAATGATCCCCCGTCAAGCGAGGGAGGGCAAATTAAATTAATTTGAAAAAGGACGCATCGCTTTCGCGAGGCTACTTTTGTACAAAGTACAAAAGTTAGTCGAACGAAGTGAGATGTTCCTTTTTCGCAAACAAAA
>CAYHDM010000097.1:0-3669 GCA_964355455.1 uncultured Candidatus Saccharibacteria bacterium | reverse complement strand
AAATGGTGTCGTCTGAAGCTGTAATCCGTCATAATAACAGAACACTGGAAATGACTGCTATTCATCCCGATGAAAGACCGCTTGTTCAGCAATTATTCGGAAGCGATCCTATTGCGATGCGCGATGCCGCAGAAGTAATTCAAAGAGATTTTCAGCCTGAAGGTTTTGATATAAATATGGGCTGTCCCGTTTATAAAATTACTTCAAATTTTAACGGATGTGCTTTAATGAAAGATCCAAAACTTGCCGTGGAAATTGTTAAGCAGATGAAAAGCGTATTAAATGTTCCGCTTTCAGTAAAAATTCGTGCAGGGTGGACAAATCCTGATGACTGTTTAACATTTGCTCCAATTATCGAATCGGCCGGTGCGGATCTTATTACAATGCATGGCCGCACTAAAGAGCAGGGTTATTCCGGCAAATCAGACTGGAATCAAATCGCAAAAGCTAAAAAACTCTTAAAAATTCCGCTTTTGGCAAATGGGGATATTCATACTCCCGAAGATGTAATTAAAGCACTGGAAATCACAAAAGCTGACGGAGTTTTAATAGCGCGTGGAGCTTTAGGAAATCCATGGTTTTTCAGGCAAACTAAAGAATTATTAAATACCAGTCAGTACAAAAAACCAACACTTGAAGAAAAAATAGACGTTATTAAACTCCACTTGAAATATCACATTGCACAATATGGAGAACACGGCGTTGTCACATTTCGAAAACATTTATCATGGTATTTTAAAGGTATGGAGAATTTTAAGGAGCATAAAATAAAATTATTTGAAGCTAAATCCGCCGAAGAAGTAATTCAGGAATTGTCGAACATCTTATTTGCTGTAAAATCATAATAATGTCAGAACCTGAAAAACCATACATAAAAAGACATTCCGATGCAGACGGTATAGAAATTTGGGTTGTAGATGGAAAATACATCCGCGACCATATAAATCGTGAGTTTACGAATTTCGGTCAATACTACAGATTCGATTTCATTCCAAAAAATGAATTTTGGCTTGATAAAGAATACTCGCCCGATGAATCAGATTTTTTTGTTAATCACTTATTAATTGAATGGGATTTGATGTCGAAAGAAATTCCTTATGAAAAGGCTATTGAAAAAGCTGACGAGGAAGAAAGACGTGAACGTAAAAAATCCGAATATCTACAAAAAGTTAAATCAAAAAATCACGGACGCGAAATTCCGACTGAATTATATGTCGATAGACTCGAAACATATTCAGACGGTATTGACGTATGGATTGTTTCCGGCGAATTAGTCCGCGACCTATTTTATGTTGATTTCACCGAAGGCGGTCATGAATTTGTTTATGATTTCATTCCAAAGAATGAAGTTTGGATAGACAATGATTTAGGTCCTGCCGAAAGGGCATTTGTAATTTTGCATGAACTTCATGAAAGAAATTTAATGAAAGAAGGTATGAAATATCTGTCAGCGCATTTGTCATCAAGTATTATCGAATATAAATGCAGACACGGAGAAAAAGATCTCCACGAAGAAATTAAGAATGAACTTAATTTAAATAAAGAAAAGGAGAATAAGGATGCCTGAGGAAGTAAAATGGAGACAATAAATTACGATCATTTTGCAAAATTAAATATCAGAATTGGAACGGTTATTGAAGCTGAAAAAATTGAAAATACCGATAAGCTAATGAAGCTTTTGGTAAATTTTGGAGATGAAAAGCGTACAATAGTCTCCGGTATTGCCGAATGGTATTCACCCGAAGATTTAGTCGGAAAGCAGGTCCCTGTTTTAATTAACCTTGAACCAAGAAAGCTAAAAGGAGTTGAAAGCCAGGGAATGATACTTGCCGCCGACGAAGACGGGAAAGCTATTTTATTAAATCCTATTAAAAAAATTCCGGACGGCACTCCTGTTTATTAATGGATATTCGCCACATATTTTTGAAGATCGCATACAAATTAATGAACCTATATTGGGTGACGACCAAAACTGTTTCAGTGGGAGTCCGCGTCGTTATTGAACATAACGGAAAAGTTCTTCTCGTTAAGCATTCATATCGTGAAGGATATTATTTACCTGGCGGAGGAGTCGGCCGCACCGAAGAGTTTGTTCATGCCGCAATCAGAGAAGTTTTTGAAGAAACCAATTTGGTTGTTAAAAACCCGAGGCTTATTAATGTTTACAGAAATTTTATTGAAGGAAAAAGCAACTGCGTTTTGATTTATAAGGTTGGAGAAATTGTAGACCCTGACGCGCTAAAAATCGACGGTGTCGAAATCATCGACTCCAAATGGGCTGACGTAAGGGATATCCCCGAGGACGCTTCTTACTATACAAGGCAGGTTTTGGAATCTTTACGCTAGGTTAGCTCAATTGCGAACTTTCAGTATCCCCGCTATCATATCCTCATCATGAAAGAGCGCACTTATTTTATGCAGACATTCGGATGTCAGGCAAATGTTCGCGATAGTCAGGCAATGGCTGGATCCCTAGACGCAATAGGATTTCTGCCAACTACAAACTATCAAATCGCTGACGTTCTAGTAATAAACACCTGTTCAGTCCGCCAGATTTCCGAAGATAAAGTCTACGGTTGGGGAATTAAACTTGGAACCAACAATAAATCCGGCAAAGAAGAATTTTATGAAAAAAAGGGAAGTCAGGTAGTTTTTGTGACCGGATGCATGATCGGCAGCGCAAAGGGCGCGAGAACAAGGGTTCCACTTGATAAGCTTAAAGAAAGGCTCGACTGGGCTGATTATTTATTGGCTCCTGAAGAAGAACATCAGATTCCATCAATTTTGGTTAAAGAAGGCTTAGTGGATGAGTGGGCGTTGCAGAAGATAAAGGGTTTGCTTGATACAAATCCTAAATTTTCAAACGAAACTGACTGGGCTTATGTGAATATTTCAACCGGATGTGATAATTTCTGCACTTTCTGTGTTGTTCCATACGCTAGGGGAGAAGAAACGCACAGATCAAAAGAGGAAATTTTATCTGAAGTGAAGCATTTAGCTTCACGCGGATTTGGAAATATTATGCTTGTCGGACAAAATGTAAATTCATGGGGACTTGATAAGGTCACTAAATTTAAATTGCGTGCAGGCTCTGTGGACAAAATTCCGTTTGCTGAATTACTGCGCGAGGTTCACGCAATAGACGAAGTCGAAAAAATAAGTTTTATCTCATCAAATCCATTTGATTTCACGCAGGATTTAATCGATACATTGGTTTTACCGAAAATTGATCCGTATCTGCATATGGCCGTTCAAAGCGGAGATAACGAAATACTTAAAAGAATGAACCGCCGCCATACAATCGAAGAATTCAAAGAACTTATCACAAAAATAAAAGAAAAAAATCCTGAAATGACTTTTGGAACGGATATTATCGTCGGATTTCCCGGAGAAACCGAAGAACAGTTCATGAAAACAGCAGACCTTTTCAAATGGATGAAATTCAACGTTGCTTTTATTTCAATATATTCGCAAAGGGAAGGAACACCGGCGCAAAAATTCATGAAAGACGATGTTTCCAGAAAAGAGAAACATAGAAGGCACGCATATTTAATGAAAGTATGGAAGAAAAGTTTGGAAGGCTAGGCCGGAATAGCTATTTTGCTTAGCACATTAAGTGCGTTTCTTCGTGCGGTTTCCATTACCTTATCCCAATTTTCATATCCGCTT
>CAYHDM010000096.1:551-3693 GCA_964355455.1 uncultured Candidatus Saccharibacteria bacterium | reverse complement strand
TGGGAAATATTTATTTATTAGCCTTGAAGATCTGAATAAATCAGAAAAATGGTTCGAGAAATATGGAGTATGGACAGTCTTAATATTCAGGATGGTTCCGTTAGGCAGAACAATCGTCTCAATTCCGGCAGGATTTGTAAAAATGGATTTATTTACATTTAGTATCCTCACATTCGTAGGAACATTTGTCTGGTGTTTTATTTTAACTTATTCCGGATATTTACTCGGAGAAAATTGGACAGCTGTCAAGGAATTCACTTCAAGTTATGAAAACATAACAATAATTTTAATAGTATTAGGCGGAGTAGCTTTCCTTTACTTTAAAAGACAAAATATAATTGAGTCCCTCAAAGCTATAAAGGAAAAAATAGTACAAGCCAAAAGCTAACCCCGAAGTAGTACTAATATCTTCTTATCACTCCAATAACCCTGCCTTTAATTTCTACGTTGGTTGCATATATAGGTTCCATTTGGGAATTTGACGGCTGCAATCTGATTCGGTCTTTTTCTTTGTAAAATCTTTTTAATGTCGCGTATTCAGATTCAACAACTGCAACAACAATCTCTCCTTCGTTTACAGTTTGAACCTGCTCACAAATTACCTGATCGCCATCCATAATATGGTCATCAATCATTGAATCTCCGACTACTTGTAATACAAATGTTCTTTTAGTTTTGCTGACAAGATCGGCTGGGATACTTATTGTCTGGGTCTGATCTTCATTTATTTCTATTGGTTTACCTGCTGCAATATATCCCAAAACCGGGACTTCGATACTTTCAACCGGATCATAAATTGCATTTGATTCTTCTAATATACGAATTCCACGGGCTTCTCCAAATAACCTTTCGATAAGTCCTTTTTTTTCTAAAGCATCTAAATGCTCAGAAACAGTCGCCAATGAGTGCAGACTCATCGCTTCCGCAATCTGTTTTAGGGTAGGGGAAGTTCCAACTTTCTGAATATACTGCTTTATAAAGTCGTAGATTTCTCTTTGACGCGGGTATAGGTATACTGGCATAGTAGATCTAATGTACCGAACATGACCCGAATATGTCAACAGGCAAATTATGCTTATGGCGCCAACTTTTAAAAATGTAGAAAACACAGATAGCTTGAAAAGCTTTTTTGACAACCTTTAAAGGGTTGAAAATCTGTGTTTTCTGGATTGTAGTGACCACAACCTATTCGCCGTAGTCTTCTTTCTCTTCAGGGGCTGGCTCTAAACTCCACACCCCATTCCTATTTCGGACTTCAAGGTCCATCCCACAATCAGCACATTGAAGTATCTCATTTGATAACGTCCCCTCAGGGATCATCATCTCAACAAAACACCCAGGGCACTCAAGCGTGGACGGAGCTATGCCAAGCATCGGTGAATTACCGACACCACACAGAGATAACGTATTCCCAGTCATCTTGCATCTCCTTTGTCTAGTAACATACCCCAGATCCAAAATACGCTATAATTCTATGAAATTTTCGCTGATTTTACAATGAATACGCCTGAAATCCATATCGCACTTGAAAACATAAGAAGCCTTTATAATATCGGCGCTATAATCCGTACTGCAGAATTCTTTGGAATTAACAGAATAATTCTAATAGGATATTCAGGCGTAGATAAAAATGAACCTGATATGATCCACCGAAAATTAAAGAAAACTTCACTGGGATCAATACCAAAAATAAATCTGGAAGTTATGAAAAATGTTGAACTGTTAAAAAAATACGGATTGTCAATTATTGCGATAGAAAACAACATATCGAATGCAAAAAGTTTATATGGATGGAATCCTCCCCATAAAGCAATTTTGCTGTTTGGTAATGAAGTCGATGGAGTTTCAAAAGAGGGTTTGGCTCTTGCACAAGAAATCATTGAAATCCCACGAATTGGGACTCATTCATCTTTAAATGTAGCAACCGCATGTGGTATTGTGATAAATGACATAGTGAGAAAACTACAAAAATAATATGAAATTTAAACTAAAAAGCGCATACAAACCAACTGGAGGCCAGCCGGAAGCAATAGAAAAACTTGTAGCCGGAGTAAATAACGGCAATAAAGAACAGACATTGCTCGGAGTGACCGGTTCCGGAAAAACTTTTTGTGTTGCGAACGTTATCAACCAAACTCAAAAGCCAACCCTCATAATTTCACACAATAAGACACTAGCAGCACAACTTTATCAGGAATTCCGGGATTTCTTTCCTGAAAACGCAGTCGAATATTTTGTAAGCTATTATGATTACTACCAACCTGAAAGTTATCTTCCTGCAACCGATACGTATATCGAAAAAGATTCGGATATAAATGAGGAAATCGATAAGATGCGTCTGTCAGCGACAGCCTCTTTGATGACCCGGAAAGACGTTATTGTAGTATCGTCAGTTTCCTGCATATATAACTTGGGATCTCCTGTCGAGTACCAGAAACAGATAATTGATATTCGTGAAGGCATGAAGTATCGACAAACCGATTTGATGTTAAGGCTCACTCAGCTTTATTACGATCGAAGCGATATGGACTTTAAGCGCGGAACTTTTCGTGTAAAAGGGGATACATTAGATATTTACCCGGCATATCAGGATTTCGGCGTCAAAATCGAATTTTTAGGTGATAAAATCTCGTCTATCAGGTATTTTGATCCGGTAACAGGAGAATTTCTGGTTGGCGCAAATGCAGGCGAGAAACCGACCCGTGCTCAGGAAGATTATAGGAAGAATCAGCATACTCCATCAAATTCAGCGATCATATATCCCGCAAAACATTATGTAGCACCGAAAGACATGTTTTCTCAAGCAATGGATGAGATTCAGAAAGACCTTCAAATTCAATTAGAAAAACTTAATAAGGAGGGGAAAAAACTTGAGGCATACCGTCTGGAGCAGCGTACAAATTACGACCTCGAAATGATACAGGAAATCGGTTACTGCAAAGGTATCGAAAATTATTCAAGATATTTTGATGGAAGAAAAGTGGGGGATCCTCCGTATTCGTTACTGGATTTTTTTCCTAAGGATTACTTATTAGTAATTGATGAATCTCATATAACAATTCCGCAAGTTCGCGGAATGTATAACGGAGACCGCGCACGAAAGACGACGTTGGTAGATTATGGATTTCGCTTGCCGTCAGCT
>CAYHDM010000096.1:0-541 GCA_964355455.1 uncultured Candidatus Saccharibacteria bacterium | reverse complement strand
TCCACTAAAATTTGATGAATTCGAAAGACGAATGGGACAAACAATTTACACGTCCGCAACTCCAAGTGAATGGGAGACATTACGAAGTAAACAGATTGTGGAACTTCTGGTGAGACCGACTGGCTTAGTTGACCCGATCATCACAATTCTCCCGTCGGCGGGACAAATCCATGATTTGGAAAAAAAAATCACCGAAAGAGTTTCCAATAAGCAAAGAACACTTGTGACAACATTAACTAAAAGAATGTCCGAAGAGTTATCAGACTATTTGAAAGAAAAAGGCTTTAAAGTGGCGTATTTGCATAGTGATATTGAGACTTTAGAGAGATCAGATATTTTAGACGATTTAAGAAAAGGACAATACGACGTTCTAGTCGGAATCAATTTGCTAAGAGAGGGGTTAGATCTGCCGGAAGTTTCTCTTGTCGCAATTTTAGACGCCGACAAGGAAGGGTTTTTGCGAAGTGATACCTCGCTTATTCAAACAATGGGAAGGGCCGCCCGCCATGTTCAGGGCGAAGTCGTAATGTACGCTGACCGG
>CAYHDM010000095.1:0-3704 GCA_964355455.1 uncultured Candidatus Saccharibacteria bacterium | reverse complement strand
AGAGCTCTTTAATTATCATTATACAAATACTCAATTCCGTAAATCTTTTAAGAAAAGCCGGGTTTAAAATCCATGCACACTGGATGCCGAATTTATATGGATCCAACCCCGAACTTGATGTAGAAGATTTTAAAAAAATGTTCAAGGATGGGGATTTCATGCCTGATGAGCTTAAAGTTTATCCGTGTTCTCTTATCAGCAGTGCTGAACTCATGAGTTATTATAAAAAAGGTTTATGGAAACCATATGAAGAGGATGAACTGCTTTACGTGCTAAAAGAAGCTTACAAAAATGCACCCGCATATTGTCGTATAACAAGAATGATCCGTGACATCGGATCTCAGGATATCGTAACGGGCAACAAGAAGACTAACCTGCGTCAGTTGGTCGAAAAAGAATTAACAGAAGCAAAATCCAAAATTCAGGAAATTAGATTCAGGGAAATCCGAAATCAAAAAGTAAAAAAAGATGATTTAGAAATTAAAATTGTCGAATACGAGACTTCCATATCAAAAGAATATTTTTTGGAATATGTAACAAAAGAGAATTTAATCGCCGGATTTTTGCGATTGTCTCTACCTAAAGAAAAAGAAAGTCATTTTATGGAGGAACTCAAAAATTCTGCAATGATCCGCGAAGTTCATATTTACGGAGAAAGTGTTGAGATCGGAAACCTTTTGTCAGGAAAAGCCCAGCATTTAGGTTTAGGAAAGGCTCTGATTAAAAAAGCTGAAGAAATCGCAAAAGAAAATAATTTCAAAAAAATCTCGGTGATTTCTTCAATCGGAACCAGAAGTTATTATTCCAAATTAGGATATAAACTGGAAAATTTGTACCAAACCAAAAAACTTAATTAAAGTATCCTGCTAATTTTTCAGATAATTCTTTTTGCTTTTGCATAGTATCCAAACTCCTCATAGTTTTTCCCAAATCTTTTTTGAATTTTTCAGGATCTATTCCAATCGCTGTCAAAGCCTCCTGCGTTACTTCCGAATCAGTTACATCAGGCAATTTTTGTCCTGCCTGAATTAGCATAGCTGCCCTTGCCTGATTTGACGGCTCAGCACGCCGGAAACTAAAAAGAACTCCTCGTTTTAAGGCTCCGTAGAATTCCATATATTTTTCAAAAGCATATTCCGGACCTTGATCTTCAAAATATTCAAAAAATGACATCGCAAAATTATAGCCATACACATAACTGAAATCGTCCGAATTAAGATTCTTTATACTCCTGATAACCTCAGATCCGGCTGAAATGCATTCCTGTACTGACAAAGGGATAGAACTAAATCTTTCTCCCAATGCCGGAGCTAATTCGGAACCCCTTAATTCATTTATATTTACATCTTCGGGATGGCGAAGACCTGATAAAAACACCGCAAGGCCTTCAGTATGCTCTGGAATTGGAGTTAATCCAAAAAGTGCGTGGACTAATTCGTGTGATATGGTTTTCCTTACTTCAGGATCCGATAAATTTTCGATATTTGTAAGTAGGATTTTATTGCCAATATTTACGCCTCCAGTCAATGGATCACTCCCCGGACTCAATAAAATATAAAAGGGATTAAATTCATCAACCTGCTGCGTATTTAGCCCTACTCTATTGGCTGCGTTGCGCAGACCTGCCGTTTCCTGAAACAGATAATTGCTATCATCTTCAGTTAAGCTGATTCCTTCAGGATGATAGACAATAATACCCTGCTGCCCTGATCGCCTAAAATTCCCTTCAAAAACTCTCGGCTCAAATATCCTAAATCCAGCTGAAAAAGTATTTACTAAAGACCATCCGCCGGCATTAGCTCTTGCTTGTTCTACAGCAAACTCTCTCTCGCGTCCGGTTAACTGTTCATTGGCGGCTTCTTCCTCAAGCTTTGAAATTCTAACCTCCTGCTGTGAATACCCGGCTGACAGCGAGGCTAATGTAATTAACTTATTCTCAGTTGGTCGTATCGTAGAAACTGCTGATCTGACTGTATTATTAGGCTCAGTGTCTTCAAGCGTATACCCATCTACCGCATTCCAGCCGAACTGGTCTGATATATTGCTTAAAACCGCCCTCTCGTCTTCAATAATTGTATTTATGGCAGGGCCTTCATTCTCAGGAGGATCTGCTATAAATGGATTAATAGTTTGGACAGGTATCACTATCAGATTTTAGCATTTAATTTTTCTATTAATATTTGATTCTTTTTTATAAGGTCGATTCCCATCGTATCCGTATGTTCAGCTAAATAATAAACTTCTCTAATTCCCGCTTGAACTATAGATTTCGCGCAAATATAACATGGCGAATTCGTTATAAACATAATCATTCCGTCGGTTTTAATTCCATATTTGGAACATTTAGCAATCAAGTTTACTTCCGCATGAATTGAGCAGACTTTATGAAAATCTTTTCCTTTCAGATTTTCGATTTGGCGGATACACACGCGTTTTCCGTTTTCGTCAAAATTCTGGCAAAAAATCTCTCCGTTTACAGTTTCGTTCCAAGTTTTTATATATGTGAAAATTTTATCGGATTTTATATATGGATCATGTATCTGCTTATGCGATTTCTCAAAATCAACAACTCCCACACATCCGATTTTATATCCGCATAAGGATTTATCCGCTATAAAGGCCGCTTTTTTCATGAAATCATTTTTCTGTTCTGTAGTAAGTGTCATAATTACAGATTACTGCGCAATTTTTCGGCAAGTTCTATCGGAGGCATACTAATTTCTTGAAAGTGCCAAGTAATAAGCCCATCTTTATATGGAATCAAAAGCATATGAGCATGAGCCACGGTTTTGCTCGCCTTAAATCCGCCGGGAGCACGAAGAACAATCCAAATTTCCTCCAGATTTAAAGTTTTTCGGAGAAGTTCAATCCCTCTTTGTGCCAATTCCTGCATTTCGCCCCATTCTTTTTGTGTTATTTCCCAAAAATCCTCAACATGCCGCTTGGGAATAACCAACAAATGTCCATCAATATACGGAAACAAATTAACAGTTAAAACAGCACTTTCATTCGAAGTTATAATATATTTTTCACGAAGGTCGCAAAATACACATTTTCCGGTATTAGGCCAAATCTCACTATAAGTTCCTTTTTTGCGGGCGTTGTAGTCTTTATAATTCATAAGATTCGTTTCAAAATTTTTAGAAACTAATAATCCTCGGCACAACCTTAATTCATCAACTAATCATTATCAGCCTGCCTGCCCTCGCTAGACGGGGGCGGAAGTTCCTAAAATTTTGAAACTCATAAATTTAACTCACTAATCCTTTAGCGCTGTAAATTTTTCTGCTTCGCTTAAAACTTCCCTGAATAATTGCCTGACGCGGATTCCTGCGGCCTTTCTTATTAATTTACTCGAAGATAAATTTGGCGACTGTGGAGGAACTGTAATTATTTCTCCTCCCCATTCTTTTACAACATTCAGCTCGGAGCCTTCGTCAATTTTATTCCACCCTTCGTCTACTGTAAAGAAAATCTCGGGTTTTAGCTCCTTTAAAATTGGAATAACAGATTCATCATCAAAAATTATTATGTAGTCAACAAATCTAAAAAATGCCATTAATTCTGCACGGGATTTTTCGTTGATAATCGGTCGTCCCCTTCCTTTTTGCTTTCTGATGATTTTGTCAGATGGAATCGCCAAGACCAGCACATCCCCCAATGCTTTAGCCTTGCTATAAAATCGCGCATGCCCGGAATGAAGC
>CAYHDM010000094.1:0-3742 GCA_964355455.1 uncultured Candidatus Saccharibacteria bacterium | reverse complement strand
TGTTAGTTTTACCCAAGCAACCTGCACCTGCTCTTTAGATAAACCTGATGCTTGAACACGATCTGAAAGAGTTGTCCAAACTCTCTCTTCGCTCACCCAACGGGCCGCGGTCTTACCGGGTTGTGCACCATCAACAATAACAACTTTTGGAGATTTGAGCGAAGATTTATCTATATTTCTTTTAAAGGTAGAAAATTCTGATGATGTATTTGACATTCCGATCGAAATAAATCCAATTTTTCCATCCACTCCTGGATTTCCCGCGGAATCTCTAGGAGCTATCTGGCCGTTTGCAACTTGCGCATTAACCATGTGAGGATGCTCAAGTGGAAGGGTATTTATTCCATTGCCGTAAAGTCCCCCGTTAACTCGATTTGGGTGTGTATCATTCGGATAGTACTGGGTAGCACCCATATCAATAAGAGGTAAAAATCCAACTGATGTACGACTGCAGTCTTTGGCAATGGTTTCACCGAATATTCGAGTGTTTGCTAAAAAAGCAAAGCTGATAACTAGTAATACAATTCCAAATCTTTTCAATTTGATCATGAGTATCTGTTTTTTTATATCCTGAAGTTGGATATCCAAACTGTAAAATCGCCTATTTCTACACTTCCGCTTGTATTAAAATCCCCGTTCGTCCGTCCCGATAATCCCTGTCCATAATTTTTTAGCCATACAACAAAGTCGGCTCCATCAATTGCTCCGTCGCCATTAGCATCAGCAGGATTTGGCGGCGGTGTTGGTGTTGGTGAGCCGGATGGTGGAGAAGTTGGTCCGCTTCCGGAAGATTCAATAGCTAAAACTAAGTTTTGAATGTAAAAAACATCTCCTGTATCAAATGCCCCAACATCAATATATTTTGCAAGTTCAGAGTAAGGCTCTTTGAGAATCATCGCCTTTGCTGCAAACATAGAAGGGTAATCGTAAAGATGCCTTAACACTCCCTCTGCAAAAGAGACTTCGAGTTTACTGACAAACCAATAAGGAGCAATCGACTCGAATTCATCAACTGCCGCCTGGACTTTTGATTTAGCATTTGCGTTAAGATAATCCCCCAGCTCCGGCGTCATATACATGAAGTTGCGCATAATATTAAGGTCCCTGCAATATCCATGTCCGCGACCTGAAAAGAAGTAGTCGTTCTGCCAAGGGGAATCCTTTGAGAAATTACTCGCTCTCATTGACATAAGCCGATTTAATTCCGTTTCGTAAGATTGATAGCTACTCGCAGGCTGACCTGCTAATTTAGCTAACTCAACATAGCCTTTGTATCCGGCAATATATGCATTGAGCTTAAAGGCCGTTTCATTCAATTCCGCATCGCTGTCTTTCGTGGGAAATTTAGAGCTTACGGAGCTAAACAAACTACTCGCATTACCAAATTCCTGAGCGTATTTCCATAGCGCATAAAATGCAAAAGGGTGCAAAGTGCCCGAAGCGGTCCCGCCGGTTAAGGCAGATGCAACGTCGGGCGGCGGATCCGGCACTTCGCGTCGTGCGCCACTGCCCCACCCAACGTGAGTAATACTACTTAGTGGATATGCGTTATATTCACTCTGAATGTAGGAACGCGCCTGATCTTTTGCCGTTCCGCTAAGGTAAGGCAAGGCACGAGTTAATGCATAAATTGTGAACATCGGCTGGCTGAAATAATCAACTAAATTCGGAAGTCCACACAAGCTTTGATTTTGCTCTAATATCCCGGTTGTGAGATAGCCTGTCCTAAGATGACCTTTACTTACCATTTTTTGAATCTCTGCGGTAAGTGTTAACTTCAAAGCATCTTTGCTGGGAATGGCGTCAGCATTATTAACTACGGTTACTGTGGCATCAGCTGCTTTAGTTTTGCTTCCTGCCGAGCCAAAAGCAATCAAAGCATTACTTTTAACCATATAAACTCTTCCTTTATACGGGATCGGTCCGACCGTATCGCCGTGAAGTCCGTAGGACCCATTCTTTTGATATGATTGATGAGGAGAGTAAAAATTACTTTCCGGGTTCCAGTATTCAGAGTTATAACCCGGAATTATTGTATGCAGACTCTCCCCAAAATATTTGTATTCTGAGCTCGATGTTATATCAAATGCCTTACCGACCCGATCGCAGCAACGCACCCAATAAATTACATTTCCCCCCATGGAATATCCCTGCGGTTCGTCGGATGCGTTTTTGTCCGAAGTTGTCGGTAAACTTATATATTGCGAATCCGGCAACCATCCTGTCACTTGACCTCGGGGAGAAAAACTGTGATACCAAACAGGATTTGATTGATACAGGACACCTTTACCATTACCTTCACTAGTCCGACCATCATAAATGGGTGGGTAACGGTTTCCACCATAACTTCCAAGCCAAAGAATAGGTGCATATTCCTTTGCGCCGTCACCGTCAAAATCGTAAGTTTTCTCTACGCCTGATGATCTGTCCAGAACAAAGTACGTTCTCCTATAGGGTTTTGACTCAAAGTAATTCGAAACTGATGTATTGCCGTTTGATTTCGAATAATCAAGAACCGCCTTTCCATGAGCCCAAGTTTGTCCTGTTGCTGTCGGACCGACTGTTGTTGTATTTTCTGCATAACCAGAACCCGTCCAAATATCGTTTTTCTCAATGTCATTACTTAGGGAACCGAATTCACCCGGTCCGACTTTTCTGTAATTTTCCCCTCCGGAAAAGACAACGTAATTTCCGGCAACCACCGGCCACCAGGAATGAAAACCGTCTCCGGGAAGTTTTGCCGATTTCCAGACTTGAGCACCAGAGGATGCGTTAAGGGCGTAAGCAGACATGTCATTTGACGCAAAATAAATTGTCGCATTGTCAGTACTTGCCGCAGCCGAATACACAATCGGTCCGCCGGTTTTAAACCTCCACTTTAGTGCACCGCTTCCTGCATCCAGAGCATAAAAATAGCCGTCGCGGTTCCCTGCATATACTGTACTATTTACGACCAGCGGAGAAACTTGGAAACCTGATTCTGCGGTATAAGTCCATTTTCTTGAACCGTTCGTGGCATCAATCGCGTGCATCTTCCTGTCAAAACCACCGATATAAACTACTCCATTTGCATATGTCGGAGTATCGGCAAGGGGTAGTTCAGTTGCGTATACCCATTTCTGAGCGCCGGTTGCCGGATCAATTGCATAAAGACCACGCGAGGTGGCAATAAATAAAGTATTATTTGCAGCAACAACCTGTGTACGAGGCAAAATATAAGCTCCTTTAAAAATTTTATACCAATCCGGCACCAAATTACCCGTAACCTGCTCGGCAGTCCAAGAAGTTCTTTGAGGATTTCCCCCTGCCGTAACCCATGGATTTTCAGTTTGGGCCTCCACATCCTTTGGAGTAGTAGCATTATTCTTGATAATTAGAACAATGGCTATACCCAATAACGTTATTGGTAACAAAAACACGACAAATTTAATAATTTTGCTTTTCACTATCAATCTATATTAGCATTAATTTAGGATCAAAAAGCAAGTTATTATTTAAGATAATTGGAAATCCAAACCGTATAATCTGCTAAATTTACAATTCCATTTCCATCAAAATCCCCATTTTGTTTACCTGATATATTTTGATTGTAATGAGCAAGCCAAATGTTGTAATCCTTCCCGTCGACAACATTATCACCATTTGCATCCGCCGGATTTGCAGGCGGTCCGGAAGGACCGGGAGTCGGTGTTAAATTTCCCGGTGTTACTGAAGGAATCGTACCCGAACCGGTAAACCAAGT
>CAYHDM010000093.1:0-3762 GCA_964355455.1 uncultured Candidatus Saccharibacteria bacterium | reverse complement strand
CTCGGAATGCGCCCAACTATAATTAAAGGAGAATTCTCAAAAATAAAATAAGATAAGTCTTTTTAATATTTTTTGTTATAATCAAATTATGGATGAAAAAATGATGACACAGACACCTTGGTTTTTTACCGGTGAGGAGATTTTGGATAGATTAAATACCTCGATCGATGGTTTATCAGAGAAAGAAGTTCAAGCAAGATTGGAGCTTTTCGGCAGTAACAATTTTAAAAAAAATAATACTTCTTTAAGTATACCAAAATTGGCGATTAAACAATTGATGAGCCCTCTTATTTTTATATTGATAGGAGCAGCTATTTTAACGGGTGTTTTGCGGGAATGGTTGAATATGTATGTCATCATAAGCGCCATTTTGATAAATGCAGGGCTTGGACTATACCGTGAATATCAAGCAGAAAATACTCTTGAGAAACTTAAAACATATATAAAAGATCGTTCTCGGGTGATTCGCAATGGAAAGGAACAAGAAATTGAATCTTCTCTTTTGGTTCCCGGAGATGTTATCAAGTTAGCTTATGGATCCAGAATACCAGCAGATGCTCGTCTGCTCTCGGTCAACAATTTAAAGGTAGATGAAGCAATCTTGACTGGAGAATCAATTCCAGAAACAAAAACCCTTGATATTGTTTTAGAATCTACCCAAGTGGCCGATCGCACCAATATGGTCTATGCTGGAACTTTAGTAATCGAAGGTTTTGCTACAGCAGTAATAGTCGAGACAGGAAATAAAACAGAAATAGGAAAAATAGCTGAGATAGTTTCAAGTACAGAAAGAGTGGCCACTCCTATTCAAAGGGGGGTAAGTCAGCTTTCTTGGTATATTTTTATTCTTGTAATATTTATTGTCGCGAGTATCTTTGTGCTCGGGGTGTTTAGGGGTGAAGCTATTTTCCAAATGTTGATTTTATCAGCAGCTGTGGCTGTCGGTGCAGTACCAGAAGCACTACCTATTGCTCTGACTGTCATCCTTTCTGTCGGAGCCGAGAGGATAGCTTCTAAAAATGGGATTGTTAGAAAATTGGCTGCCGCGGAAACACTTGGTTCAGCGACGTTGATAATGACCGACAAAACAGGGACACTGACCAAAGCGGACATGCAATTGGTGGGGGTGGCTACTTTGGATATGTTGATTAAAGAAAGTTACATCGACTCCGCCA
This sequence comes from uncultured Candidatus Saccharibacteria bacterium, assembly GCA_964355455.1. Lineage (GTDB taxonomy): Bacteria > Patescibacteriota > WWE3 > 2-01-FULL-39-13 > 2-01-FULL-39-13 > CAYHDM01. The sequence goes on along the minus strand of CAYHDM010000093.1, from coordinate 2,587 downwards.
TCACTCATCTTTCTGAAAATCAAAAAGAAATACTTAAATTGGCCTTGCACAACATAGATGTAATCGTTCAAAATCCAAATGATCAAGAAAAAGATTGGAAATTTACCGGGCATCCTTTTGAGGTAAATATAGCGAAGGCTTCAGCTTTACACGGTATTCCTTTAAAAAAAATTGTGATAGAAGAAAATTTTTTAAATATTCCTTTTAATTCTTCTAATAAATTTTCTGTTTATAAAAAAGATAATAATTGTATTGTTATGGGTGCACCCGATATTTTATTAAAAAAATCTAATGTAGATAAAGATACTTATTTAAAAATTCTTTCGTGGGTACAAGATGCAAGCAATAATGGAAAAAGGTTGATTGCTATTGGAAGTTTTAATGTGAAAAATATCAAAAATATAAATGCTAATGCAATTAAAGATATTACATTCAATGGTATTTTATCTTTTTTTGATCCTATTAGAGAAGAAGTACCTCTAGCTATACAAAACATAGAGACACATGGAATTAGAGTTGTGATCATCACTGGTGATTTGAAAGGTACGGCTGTTTCCGTAGCCAAAAGTCTTGGTTGGAGCATAAATGATGAAGAAGTATTGGTGGGGGAAGATATTCGAATAATGACGGATGAACAATTGCTTGAGATTATTCCAAGGATAAAAATATTTGCTAGAGTAACTCCAGAAGACAAACTTCGTATTGGAAATCTTTACCGTCAGTTGGGGGAAATCGTGGCGATGACGGGAGATGGAGTAAATGATGCGCCGGCTTTGAAGTCTATGGATATTGGTATTTCTCTTGGTTCAGGTAGTGACGTAGCTCGAAGTGCAGCGGATTTGGTTTTACTTGATGATAATTTTCAGACGATTAGTATGGCTATCGACGAGGGTAGGAGAATCCTGGCTAATATTAGGAAAACTTTTATTTATCTGATGTCCAATGCGCTGGATGAAGTCTTTGTGATTGGAGGAAGCTTAATTATGAATCTTGCGCTACCCCTGACTGCGCTTCAGATAATCTGGGTAAATCTTTTTACCGGAAGTCTGCCGGCACTGGCCTTTGCTTATGATGAAAATTTGGATAAGGGAATAGATAAAAGATTATTAAAAAATGAATTGCTGACAACAGAAGTAAGAGTATTGTCTTTTGGGCTTGGGACACTTAGCTCGGTTTTATTGTTTTTACTTTATTATGCCTTACTCAAATTTGGTACTGATTTGAAAATTGCCCGTTCTGTTTTCTTTGTTTGTTTTTCAATATATATTTTAATTATTGCTTTTTCTTTCAGAAGTTTATATAAACCAATTTTTTCTTATAATCCATTTTCAAACAAAGAGTTGAATATAGCCATTATTGTTGGTATTGGTCTTTTGCTGGCGACAATGATTTTGCCATTTATGCGCAACCTTTTCGACCTAGCTCCGTTACCTTTTTCTTGGATGTGGCTGATTGTCGCTTGGATAGTTCTCAATGTGATGTTAGTAGAAATAGCTAAATGGATATTTCGGTACAGAATACGAGTTTTAAATAAAAGAAAATAATTGTTGTTTATATTCCCGTTACACCGAAAAGTTTGCCGACGCCAAAAGTGACCAGCATGGCCAGTATTCCACCGGTAGTCACACGTAGGATTGCTTTCGGTATATTTGCTTCTCCGGCGTAAGCGCTCAAAGCTCCGGTAAAAATAAGGGCAATCAAAACCCCGAGAAAGGTCAGGGGAATGCGCATAGATATTGGTGAAACGATAATCATAATTATGGGAATCATGGCTCCACAAGTAAAAGATATTGCCGAAGCCCAAGCGGCGTGCCATGGATTTGTCAGATGGTCTGGATGGATGCCAAGCTCGGCATCGAGATGAGCGGCGAAGGCATCGCGTTTGGTTAATTCTTTGGCTACGATTTCCGCAGTTTCGGGTGATAAGCCTTTGCTTTCGTAGATTGTTATAAGTTCTTGCAATTCTCCTTCTGGGTTATCAATGATTTCGTTGCGTTCTTTTTCTATCAGCGCTCTTTCGGTGTCGCGTTGGGTGCTGACCGAAATATATTCGCCGACACCCATCGAGAGTGCGCCGGCCACCATGCCAGCTACTCCTGCGGTCAAAATAAAACTATTCGAAGAAGATGCTCCAGCTACACCGACAATAATCGATGCAGTGGAAACGATGCCGTCGTTGGCGCCCAAGACCGATGCTCGAAGCCAGTTGAGCTTTGTATTGGTGGCCTTATTATGAGGTTCAAATTTAGTTAAAGATTCTGGAGCTGTGTTTAGCATGATTATATTGTAACACGTTTTACTCAAATGTTTTTTAACAATACAGTAAGCTATTGCCAAAATTTAAATTTAATGTATAATCTTTTTAGGCGCAGTACAACCAAGGAGACCAAAAGTCATGAAGTTGAAAGTTGGGGATGTGTTCGATTACGAGGGTGCATTCCCCATGCACCCAAATGCGGAGGGAAGACTGGATGTCACGAAGCTACGGTTGCAGCTCCGTGAACTTCACACCGACGAGGTCGTCTTCGAGACCTCTGAGGTGGTCTCGGGGGATTCGAGCTGGAAGGGTAAAACCCTTCGGCTCAAT
>CAYHDM010000092.1:0-3791 GCA_964355455.1 uncultured Candidatus Saccharibacteria bacterium | reverse complement strand
CTTAATATTTAGACTGTCCATACTCCATATTTCTCGAAGCATTTTTCTGATTTATTCAGATCTTCTAGGCTAATAATTAAATATTTGCCATATTTGTCTACGATGGCAGGGGTTTTAGGACCGTTAAATTTTGATCCTAAATAGTAGAGAACTAGGGCTGCAATAAGTGAGCCTAAAGCTCCACTTAACGAAATCAGCCAGATATCGAGCTTTCCTTGATATGCTAAAAATCCGGCCCACGGGAATACAAATTCAGATGGAATTGGGGCGATTATGTTTTCTATGAAAGTTACGGCGAAGATTCCGCCGTATCCGAACTTGACGATTAGATCAGATAAAACAGTTGTCAACGGTTCGAGAATTTCGCTCAGCATTATGGAATTTTAAGTGCTATCCCAATTGTAGTCAATAAAGACTAATCCGAATATAATAGTAACAATGAGCATTTTATACGTTGTACCTACTCCGATTGGAAACATTAAGGACATAACTATCAGGGCTAAGGAAGTTTTGGAACATACAAATACAATTTTAAGCGAGGATACCAGAATGACACGCAAGCTGTTATCGCTTTTGAATATTCCCGTGAACAAGAATTTTATTAGTTTTTTTGAGTATAATGAAAGGCAAAAAACTCGATATGTTTTGGATTTATTAAAACAAGGCAATGACATTGCTTTAGTTTCAGATGCGGGAACGCCGCTTTTGAGTGATCCAGGGTTTCCGCTTATTCGGGAAATCCGAAGGCTAAAAAAAGTTGATAAAGAAAATTTTGCCGAAGTAAAAATCGAAGTTTTGCCTGGAGCTACATCTATTGCAACGGCACTGATTGCGAGTGGATTTCCTACTGATAAATTTACATTTTTAGGATTTGCATCACATAAACCGGCTGATAAGAAAAAACTTTTGAAGTCAATTAGAAAGTCCAGTGAGCACCTAAAAGTTACCTACATAATGTTCGAGACACAGCATAGGATTTTAAGCACATTAAATTTTATGAAAGAAATTTTAGGGAAAAATGTTTCAGTATGTTTGTGCCGAGAGTTAACAAAATTACACGAAAGTATTGAATATGGATCTGTAATCGAGATAATAGAATTAGTTGAGAAGAAAAAAATTGATATGCGCGGGGAGATAGTTTTGCTATTTACAACTGGAATATAAAGATGGATGACAAATTTTTTGAACAAATAAAGAAGGCTTCCGAGGATTCAATAAAAAATCCTGGGAAAAATGATAAACCGTTGCCTAAGGAAGAATCATCTATCGATCCCGAAATTTATGTTTTTAGGCACGGAGAGACTCATGATAATTTAAATAAGGTATTTTCAGGCTGGCGGGACTCAAATTTAACTGACAAAGGCATCAAGCAGGCTGAAGTTTTAGCAGAGAAATTAAAAGGAAAAAACATTCAAATTTGTATAACCTCCCCTCAGGTACGGGCTAAAGAAACTGCGCGTATTGCCCTAAAATATCATAAAGACATGGTTTTCGAGTTAGATCAAAGAATTATGGAAAGGAATTACGGGGATTTAACCGGCCAAAGCAAAGAGAAATGGATGCAAGAAAATCCTGAGATGGCAGTTAAATATAGACGCGGGTACGATTTTCCTCCGCCGAATGGAGAATCTTTAAAGATGGTTGAAGAGCGTGTCTTTCCATTTTGTGATGAACTTGTTGAACGGGTTCGTAGAAATAATGTTAATATTGCGATTTCTTGCCATGGAAATTCAATGAGAGCAATTCGCAGGTATTTTGAAAAGCTTTCGATTATAGAGGAACTGACTTTGGAAAATCCACTTGGACAAGATTACGCCGCATACGTTGTTCGAAATAGAAGTGTTCAAGAAGCTGAGAAGAAATTATCATGGAATTATTTAAAGAAACTTTTTATTTCAAATAAGAAATTATTTAAGAATTAGTAATCTCCATTAACCTATTGTACTTCGCAACTCTTTCTCCCCTAGAAGGAGCGCCAAATTTGGTGTAGTCAGTCTTTGTTCCAATTGCAAGATCAGCAATAAAATCATCATTTGTATCAGTTCCGCGATGAGATATTACGACTTTCCAGCTTGCCTCTTGTGCTTCCAAAATTACGTCCAGTGTTTCTGTAACAGTTCCGATTTGATTTGGTTTAATTATAATTGCATTCCCTACTCCGCGCTGGATTGCTTCGCGTAAAGTTTTTATATTTGTTGTAGTCAGGTCATCAGTGACAACATTTATTTTACTTTTATATTCCCTCGAAAAATTTTCCCATCCGGACCAGTCATTTTCACTGTACGGATCTTCAATTGAGACAATCGGAAAAACATCTAACATAGTTTCATAATCCGGAATCATGCTTGCGTCTTTAATTTCGCTCGCCGCAACATCGAGAGCAATTTTTGCTCCACCTATATGTGCGTTTAAAAATTTTAGTGTTTTAAAATTATCAAATCCTTCGGGAGAAAATGCTCCCTCAGCACCAACATTTGTTGATTTTCCCATTTCATGCAAAGCATTCTTAACATTGTTGTAAATATTTGTTCCTTCATCGACAGTATTCACGACAACCATAAATTCCTGTATTGACGCTCCGCTTGAACCGTGAACTCCACCTTCAAAAATTAACACCATCATTTGGGGCATACTAAAAGTTATTTCATCTAGTGAAATTTCAGGCTCGGTGATTGTATGTATATATTCAAAAGTCTCAAGTTTTTTTGATTTAGCGCAGGCTTTGCAGAATGCAATCGAAAGGGAGAGCAAAGTATTTCCTCCTAAATTAGATTTATCTGGAGTGGCATCGAGTTTAATTAAAAACTCATCGAATTGTCTTTGTGATGTGAAATTTTTATCGAGTAACTTATCCTTTATAATTTCAATATTTTCTAAGGCTTTTTCCGGCTCTAAAGATGCGACTTCACGTTCACCTTTTGAGATTCCTCCCGGAATTGATGCTATTCCAATCGACCCATCTTCAAGTTCAATGTCTGTTTCAATAGTCCACTTTGCTCCTGAATTCAGGATTTTTCTGCAGGAAATATTTTTGATTCTCATTTTTTACGTGCCAAATCAAATTCAGATTCAGAAACAATCTTTCTGGTTAAATATGCCACGTCAGCTGAGACGGAAACCGAGGTTATTCCCCATGAAACTAATTTTCTGGTTAGGTCGGGATATCTTGATGGGGCTTGTCCGCAAATTGATGACTTAATATTATGTTTTTTTGCTGTAGTGATGGCTTTTTCTAATGCCCATAACACAGCAGGATTTCTTTCATCATAAACACTTGCGACCTTTTCGTTATCGCGGTCAATTCCCAAAATTAACATTGTTAAATCGTTTGATCCGATTGAAATCCCGTCGATTCCGGCCTCGATAAACTGTTCGAGCATAATTACATTTGAGGGGATTTCCACCATTAAATAGAGTTCGAAGCTTCCTGCCCTTGTTAATCCATATGTAGATAAAAGTTTTTTAACTTCTTTTAATTCTTCAACTGTATGGACGAATGGAAGCATCAGATGTAAATTCTTGTAACCTTTTTTGTTTCGAATTATCTTGAGAGCATCAATTTCTAATTTGAATACCTTAGGGTCGTCAAGGTATCTATAAACTCCCCGGTAACCAATTAATGGATTGCTTTCTTCACCCTCATATTTTTCTCCGCCTTTTAGCGATCTATATTCATTTGTTTTAAAGTCTGTTGCGCGATATATTACCGGTTTGCCTTCAAATGCCTTTACAAATACTTCGAGTTTATCGACCAGTTTTTGCGTGAATTGTTTTCCTTTTCCTTCTTCCTT
>CAYHDM010000091.1:0-3799 GCA_964355455.1 uncultured Candidatus Saccharibacteria bacterium | reverse complement strand
GAAAACAGGCATAAAGTCCGCGGAATTGTTATTACACACGGACACGACGACCACTGAAGCTCCCTTGCCTATTTATTGAAAGAATATGCGTTCGATGTTTATGCGGTTCCTTTTGTCAAAGCACTAATAGAAAATTCTTTAGAGGAACATACAAACCTTAAAACAAGAACAATAAAAACTATGAGCCCCGAGCAGACTTTCCAGTTAGGATGTTTCAAATTCCATCCGTTTAGAGTAAATCACTCAATTCCCGATACATTAGGATTTGCAATCGATACTCCACAGGGAAGAATTTTTCATAACGCAGATTACAAATTTGACTGGACTCCTGTGATGGATAAACCGTTTGAAGTCCAAAAGGCCGCGAGATTAGCGGGAGAACCTCCCGAAGGAGTTTTGGCACTATTATCAGATTGTTTAGGTTCAACAACTGACGGATATTCAACGACAGAAAGAATTATCCAATCAACATTTGAAAAAATTCTCGCCGACTCAAAAGGCAGGCAGGTTTTTATAACCACTCTTTCTTCAAATATTTCAAGAATTCAGCAGGCAATAAATGCTTCTATAAAATATGGAAGAAAAGTCGTTTTAAGCGGAAGGTCTATCAGAAACACAATGTCAGTCGCGCGTGACATCGGATACATCGATTTTCCCGATGACGTATTTGTCGACGACCGAAAAGCCTTCAAAATGGATCAGGGCAAATTAACTTACGTAATCACCGGAAGTTACGGGCAAAAAGGATCAGGTTTAGTCAGGGTTGCAATTGGAGATCACAGCACCATAACTTTGCAAAAAGATGCTGTCGTAATTTTCTCTGCTGACCCGATTCCAAATTCAATCGGAACAGTAAACATGATGATCGACGAAATGTATCTTAAGGGAGCCGAAATTTATTATTCGGATATTCAGGATAATCTTCACGTTTCAGGCCACGGAATAAAAGGCGACCTAACTTTGCTCGCAAATATAGTCAGACCTAAATTTTTCATTCCAATTGGAGGAAACGTAAAACACATGCGCGCTTATTCAGAAATGATGGAAGCACAGGGAATTGATCCCAAACGTGTTTTACAATTACTTGACGGCCAAAGCATCATCTTCGAAAACGGCCAAGTTCGATACGGAGAAAGATTGAAATTGAAAGAAGTCTATGTCGACGGAAATCTAGTCGGAGATGTCGGAACTCAAGTTATTGAAGAACGTCTTCAAATGGCAAACGACGGAATGGCCGTTGTCTTAATAACCGGAAACAAAATCGACGTCGTAACAAAAGGATTTGTTTTTGTAAAAGAATCAAAAGCTTTACTAGATGGAGCAAAAACGGTTGCTAAGAAAGTTTTAGACGGAACCCGAAAAGACGACACCAAAAAGATGAGCGTCGCAAAACGAATTGAACAGGAAGTCGGAAGCTATTTCTTTAAGGAAACGGGAAGGAGTCCACTTGTCGTGGCAGATGTGGAAGGATAAAAACAAATTTTTTCTGATTCGGCCGCCCTTGCTAACACTATAGGCTCCATGCTATATTGTCAGGTACCACAAAGTATGTCTTCTTTTTTGGGATAACCCATTGAGGGAAGGTGGGAAATGTTTGTCTGGGTTCGGATTTTCCGAACATTGGCAGCCGTTCACTACGAAATCGTTACGACCAAGAGCCGTGACGCCCCCGAGAAAGGAGAGTGGCACGAAGTAATATTCCTGTTTGAGGAGTCCGAGGAAGGAGTCATCAGCGAACGCGCTGATAGGATGGTCTTTGCCATAATGGGGTTGGAATACAATCCCGAATTGGCAGCCCAAAGAGTACTTCCCTCGGGCAGCGATGCCTCCGGCATTGAGCCGGATGACATCGTCATCTAACATTCGTAGCTGGCAGCTAAGTTGACCTTAACCCTAACAAGTTAAGAAACTTATCCGCTGCCAGCTACACTTTTTCAATCAAGATAACCCGTACAAATGATATATAATCTATCTAATGCCTGCAGGTTCTGTGTCCTCAATCTTAGAAAATCCATATATTACACAGGATGAAGTTAATCCAAATAGAAAAACACCGAGAAGGCCGTTTAGGATAGAAAAAGCACCTAATCCGTCAAATGAGACAGAAAAATTGACGCAGGCAAGCACCAAATTTAAAACATTACTTGAGCAGGGTGCTATTAAGCAATCAATGTTCGGTCAGGCAACTATTAATAATTTAGTCCAGTTTATGGAACGTATCGGGATTGGTGCTCAAAGGAGCCCTACATATGAGCAGCGGACCGCTATTGCAAACATATACAAATATTACGAAGATATTTTTGGGGAGGATTTTGATATCGTAAGAGTCGGTGCACTTGCTGAGTTTGCAGTTATGTCCTCACTATCAAGGATCGCTAAAACATCCAAGATGCCACTTAGCGTAGTTCATTCCACACCTGAAGAAGATTTATACAAAGGTGCTGATTTCTTAGTTAAAAATGAAGCTGACAATTCGGTATCGGCTTTTCAGGTTAAGTGTATTGGAATGCCGAAGAAGCCTTCTCATTTAATTTATCCGATATACGACCAAAACAGCCTTAAGGAATCAGTTGACACAATTATTGATAATAGCTGGTATACACACGATCCGAGAAAGGCACCACAAAGAGATAGGGCACTTGGAAAACTGTCAGGATCCGGCGAAAGGTTGTTAGAATTTACCGACGACGAAGCTTCTTCCACAAATAAGGCATTTATTGTAGTTCCCTCGCCTGATAACAACAGTGCTTTATTTAATTCATTTTCGGGAATCCCGAGCGAGGAATTATTCACTCAACTTTACCAGGATTTTCATAGTCAGATTTTGGTTCCGAATACACAACTACAATATGCCTGATAATACAAACACGGACGAAAATGAAGACTGGCTCAACATTAATGAACTTCTTGCTGAATATGATAAAACGGGAAAACTCGACCCAATTGTTATGGCTAAGCTGGCTCAGGAAATCTTCGAAAATCCAACACTTGAGAAATTAGAAATTTTAGACAGGATAACGGAATATGTAAAAGCTAAAAAAGAGATTAGCTCAATTGCTTTAACAGATGCGGAAGGACAAGAACGAAAGAGAATTATTTCAACTTGAACTTCCCAAAGACTAAATTTAAGTTCAGCCTTGAAGATTAATGTAAAAAAATAACCCCGGACGATGTTTGTTTGTCTTTGCAGACTGGCAAACCCGTACGGGGTTATGAACGTTAGGCGGGCTGTTTAGCTGCCTTGAAAAGATTGAACCACTCCTCGGAGTGATCTTCGAACACATTGCGTTCGTTCATCTCCTCGGAGAAAGCCGCGATCTGGACCGCGTGCGGATGCGCATGCATCCACGAGATGACCCGATCCATCGCGATTTCCGACGGGCGGCTCAGGCAGTCAATTTCGACCGTCACGAGCTGGCTTTCGCCGTGCCCGCGACCGATTTGACCACCATAGACGGAGAGGGTTCTATCCCCAACATACGGAACCATAGTTACTTCCCATCCCTGCGCCCAAGACGAGACATCTTCACGCTCGACAGATGCGGGCCACGTACCATCGTAAGACGACTCCGAAATGGAATCCCCAATACGGGTCATGGCCTTCTCCTGCTCCTCAGAGAAATTTTCCTCTCCGGGGAAACAGACCACAGCGCGGATCACGTCAACCGGGTTGACTTTCTGCAACGACGGAAACGCATTGGTGAAGGCATTGATGACCTCCACTGCCTCGCTCGGAGACACAGACAGCTTCGCGTATGCTAAGTTGGTTAGCATGATATTCAGAACCTTTCTTGAAAAA
>CAYHDM010000090.1:0-3840 GCA_964355455.1 uncultured Candidatus Saccharibacteria bacterium | reverse complement strand
CGCTGAACCGATTGCAGGAATAGAGGTAAAACCACCAATCAGTTTAGTTGAGGAACCGATGGGAGATGAGTCAGCCCAATATAGTAAAAATTTTGATATTCCCGTAAATTTGGATGAGGGAATAAAAACTGACGAAAAAGTGCTCTATTTAGATGTGGAAACAAAGAAAAAAGTGGAGCGGCTAAAAAAACTGTTAGAAACATATGACCAGTCCATTGCTAACAGTTTTACTACAAATGAGTTTTTTATAGCCCTATCCAAAGGCACCTATCCTAGTGGCAAACGTGATGAAGCTCTCAGATGGTTAGATGAGCAACTTAAACAGTGTGACAACATGGGGGTGGAGAAAAAAGTGGCGCGGCTAATTGAGTTAGTAAAAAAATATGATATTTCAATCCTTAACAATCTCTTTAAACTTATAATCCTGAAATTTTTCGATAGCCCTATATCTTACAGGCTCCAGTATTTTTAAAGCTCCACTTTCCAATTCTCGCGTAAAAGAATATATTCCGGCTGCTTTTGCGATCGGGGCAAAGACGTACAGGCTGTTTTTTGCTATCCATTCCCGCTCTTTTTTATTGAAACCGTCAGCGGTTTTTACGTTGTCGACACGGTCAGCGAGCCTGATTATTAAAACTCTTATATCTTTTGATAGCTGTATAAACAGTTTGTGGAGATTCGCAATACGATCAGAAGACCTGTCTTCGGAAATCGGAATCGGAGTTTTGCTGATTTCATCGAGATTTATGAGAAGGGCGGCGACCTCCTCACCGAATTCTTTTTTGATTTCATCTTGAGTAATGAAATCCATGCTGGCGTGTAAAATCGCAACGACTAAAGTGGTTTCGTCGGTGATTCCGGCGTCTTCCAGATATTTTTTTACACGAAGCACGTGATTAACAAAAGGCTCACCATTTCGACGGGTTTGTCCTTCGTGAATAATTGTTACGTATTGAAGCGCTTTTTCGACTAAAGATGAAGTTTCTGCCATTGATTAAAGCAAGTCTCAGCGGTCTCTTTAGGTTAGGGGAGTAATCTAAAAGAGAAAGCCAAGGCCGCTCTTTTAAAAACTAAGCGGAAAAATATTAGTAAGTTGATCTAAATCGTTATGACTCTTAATTGATAATTCTTTTTGTGGCTCTATTTCTCCGGCACCGGATTCTTTCAGAAAATCATCTAGGGTTGCAGCTTTATCAAAAGCTGCTATATGTTTTGGAGTTTTATAATGCATCGGAATCGTCACAACAGGTTCCAAGTCTTCGATAACTTCGACAGCGGTCTCGGCATCAATCGTGTAAACTCCTCCGACGGGAGTAATTAAAATATCTATGTTTTCTAATTGCTCTAACTGGTCACTTTCTAATTTGTGTCCTAAATCTCCTAAATGGGCGATTCGGGCTTCCATGAAATCGTAGACATAGATTACATTTGTGCCACGCTCCGCACCTTTTTTATCATCATGATAGCTTTTTAATCCAAATATTCTTAAGCCCTTAACTTCGAATTCGCCCGGAGTATCGATTAAAACATAATTTTCACGGGGAGTACCCTCGATATTTTCAATAGCATCATGATCTTTATGATGATGGCTTAGTGTAACAACGTCAGCGGTTTGCTTAGGATAGGGAAGTCCGACTTCTTTTGAATCAAAAGGATCAGTTATCAGTGTAACTTCTTCGCCAAATTGTGTTTTACCTGTGATTTTGAAACTGGAGTGTCCGAGGTACTTGATTTTCATCGCATGGATATTATATCAGATCGAAAACAAATCTACTGGTGCCGGAGGAGAGACTCGAACTCTCACTCCTCGCGGAACACGATTTTGAGTCGTGCGCGTCTACCATTCCGCCACTCCGGCAAAACTTGTTTTGACGGAGGTAGCGAGCTTTAGCTCGCGTCCTCCGGCTAGTATCGTTTTCAACTGAACGAGTGGCGCATTCGCTACTCTCATGGGGCCACTCCGGCAAACTTGTTTGACGGAGATAGCGAACTTTAACTCGCATCCTCCAGCCATTATCGTTCCAATTATACAGGAATATTTCAATAATGAGGTACCAGGAACTCAGCCTGAATGTAATACTTGACTACAATTGTAGTAATTTAGTATAGTAGTATTACTATGGATTATGCGACATCATCTGTAACACAGAAAGGACAAGTTACTATCCCCGTTAAATTACGTAAAAAGTTCAATATTGCTCTAAATTCAAGGGTTCGTATTTCGGAAGGGCCGAACTATGTGAAGGTAGAACCAATAAATAGTGTTGAGTCTTTGGCTGGATCTTTATATCAACCTGGTCAAAAACCATTATCCATTAATGATCTGAGGAAAATTAGGGAAAGTGGCTTACTTTTTAAAGGTGAAGCTAAATGATAACTCTTGATACTAACTATATTGTTAGATTTTTTACTCGGGATGTTGAATCTCAGTTTCTGGAAGCAAAAAAGGTTATAGTTGATAAAAACTCAGAAAAGTACATTTCTCCTATCATTTTAGCTGAAACCATTTATATTTTGGAGAATCATTATATGTTGGGTAAAAATGAGGTTATATCCGCTATTAGCGATTTATTAGCCATTAAGAGTATAAAAACTGCTGGGTTTTTGAGGAAGGCTTTGATGATTTATAAGGATGAATCAGTGAGTTTTTACGATTCGATGATCGTTGCTGAAACACTTGAAAGCAAATATGAATTGAGAACCTTTGATTCCAAGCTTAATAAAGTATATAAAAAGTATCTTGTGTAAGATTATAAGATAAATCCACTTCCTCATTGACTTGCACTTCGAATAAAACTAAGTTATAGAAAGACTATGGCAGATGCAAATCCCAAACCCAATCCGAATCTTAAACTCCAACCACAAAACATAGATGCAGAAAAAGCTGTTATCGGGTCGATTCTATTAGACAAAGACGCGATCATCAAAGTTGCCGAATTTCTTGAGCCGGTGCATTTTTACGACGAAAAACACAGAATAATTTACGAGATGATAGTCGAGCTTTTTGAGGACCGCGAGCCGATTGATATTGTGACTGTTCCCGATAAACTAAAGAAAAAAGGGGAGCTTAAGAAAATCGGCGGGATTTCATATATTACCGAGCTTTTGAATCAGACTCCTACCGCGAGCAATGTCGAAAGCTACGGGCGTTTAATTCGTGATGCATATATCCGCCGAAAATTAATTCAAGTTTCAGGGGAGTTGGGGGAGCTCGGTTTTAACGAAGGCGAGGCGGTCGATACTGTTTTGGATTTGGCAGAGCAAAAGCTTTTTGCAATCGCCGACACAAATATCCGCGGAGAATTTATCGCGCTTAGAAAGGCACTTGAAGAAAATTTCGACATGCTCGATGAATTATATCGAAATAAAGGCCAATTACGCGGAGTTCCGACCGGTTTCAAGATTCTTGACTCGAAATTGAATGGATTTCGCCCTTCGAATCTGATTATTCTGGCTGCGCGTCCATCTGTCGGTAAATCGGCACTGCTTTTGAATGTTGCGCAATACGCGGCGGTTCATCATAAAGTCCCGATTGCAATATTTTCGCTTGAAATGAGCGTCGATGAGCTTGTCACACGTATGGTTGCGGCGCAGTCGAATATCGATTCGTTTAAAATCACAAGCGGACAGCTTAGCGATGACGAATTAGCCGCATATGGAGAGGCGTCAGGAGTTTTGGCCGATGCTCCAATTTATATCGACGACACTCCGAGCATTACAATCATGGAGCTTCGAACAAAAGCCCGCCGTCTTCATATCGAGAAAGGAATCCAGATGGTTATTGTCGACTATTTACAGTTGATGCGTGGACGAAATATGGAAAATCGCGTACAGGAAGTT
>CAYHDM010000089.1:0-3854 GCA_964355455.1 uncultured Candidatus Saccharibacteria bacterium | reverse complement strand
GATTTAGACCAGATTGCCTCGGACAAATGCGATATGAATTAAACCCATGCCGAAACATACGGAAAAGCTTTAAAAGTCGTCATCACCGATAAGCAGGACTTTATTCTTGACCGAATAGATAAAGCGACGGGAGTTTTCAACAATAGTTTAGGGATTAATCATAATAATTTCCATTCCGAAAGAGGTTTTAAGGTAAGGAGGCTACATGAGTATTACTGGAGATACTTGGCCGCTCGCTGGGGATATTCCCGTGGAGTAAATTCCTGGGAACTTCTAAATGAAGGAGATCCCGGCAATCCCTTCCATCGCGACCAGACTAATCATCTGGCGGAGTATGTTAACGCATATGATCATAATCATATGGGTACGACATCTTTTTGGTACTCATTTCCGGCATCATTTTGGGGGAGCACAACCTATCCTGCCATTCATTATGCTGACGTGCATGCGTACATTTCTTCCGGCTGGCTTGACAGCGACCCGACAATTTTAGATGATTCTGCTCTTTATCATATTTTATACTCACAAGACACTCGTCAGTCGCTTTTGGCAACAGGCCAGAATAAACCTATCGTTCGAGGGGAAGCGGGAATCGATGCCAGTCTTACACAACAAAGTGAAAATCCTGCTCTGGCAAATGACACCAACGGTGTTTGGCTTCACAACTATATTTGGGCAATGCTTCACCCCGGAGGACTTTATGAGCTATATTGGTGGAGCGATAATGTGAGGAACCGCCCGGGACCCGATGGCAATACTGCAAATGGACTTTTTGAAATATTTGCTCCGTATAATGACTTTATGGCAAATGTTCCTATTAACGCCGGCGGTTATGTGGACATCGCTGTAGCTCAGTCAGGAAACAATAGGGTGGTGGGGCAAAAAAACAATAACGGTAATGGCTCAACACTAGCCCATTTGTGGATTCAAGATACTAGACACGCGTGGAAAACTCCTACATCCGGTAATCTTTCCGGTACGATAACAGTAAACGGAATGAAGCCGAATACCACATTTGCAGTTGAATGGTGGGATTTCAACACAAAAGGAGAGCTTCGCAAAAGAAATGAAAATCTGACTTCGAATTCAAGCGGAAGTCTGACATTAAATATTTCTGCTTCAACTTACAACGGGTCGGCAATTGTCGATACGGCGGTAAAGATCGGAACTTACGGTACGATTCCGACTCAACCGCCTACCAATACTCTTCCTCCTTCCGTTACCCCAACACCAGCTCCTGGGGATGCGGATGGTGATGGCGATGCGGATGGAATAGATTTTATGAAATGGTTTATTAACTTCGGTAAAAATTTATCCGGAAATTCAAACGGCGACTTTGACGGAAATGGCAACGTAGGAATAACAGATTATGTAATTTGGATTAAGAATTATTAAAAACCTTTACTAAATATAAATTTTATTATCTGGTTAACTTTGATTGACTTTAATTTTAGATTTCCATAGACTTTAATTAAGATAAATGAATTTGAAAGTATATTTAGTTTTTTTTTCGCTTCTTTTAATAAATTTTCTATTTCCCCGTGAGATTTTGGCTGGAAATATGACCGGTTACGGAGTCATTTTTGCTTCAAGCGCAGACTATCCATCTCTTAAAAGCAAAGGTAAAATAGACATGATTGAAACTGTAATTTCAACCAACTGGAAAGGAGCCTTGGATCAGGCAGAGGCAAACGGTCAGAAGTTAGTTATAATTCCTGGTTGGCAGAGCAATCAGGTATGTCAGGGTTCTAATGCTTGGACTTGGAATGGGAGTAATTGGTCTCTAAATTCTACGGGTATAGCCTTTATGGATTTTATCGCCGGATACATCAAAGGAGGTGGAAAAGGTTTTCGGGCTCTTTATACAGTACACGAACCCTATAACTATACCCACAGTCCGAATTGTACTACCGATGCCCAAAAAAAACTTTACAGCATGCTTAAAACAGAGTCAGCCAATAGAGGACTGACTGATATCCAACTACCTCTATATGCGGAAATCGATACTATGACCCAGTCTGACTTTGGTCCAGGGCTGTGTGATTACTGCGCTGACTGGTATTACCCCAACGGCGAATGTTCTGGCTCTACCTGGGAAGCCCGGGTCAGCTCGTGCATTACTAAGATGAAATCAAATTACCAATCTCTTTCTGCCAAATCCCCCAACTCCACCTTTGTGGCTTACATGCAAAGCTTCGGCGGAATAGGAGGATATGCCATGCCAACGGCAAGTGAGATGGAGTATGGAGGGAAGGCTATAATTAATGAGCTGAAAAACAATTTTTCTGGTAATTTTGTCTTTGCTTGGTATACGTGGGAAGGCGGTCCTTATCCTCAATATCTAAAAAATTCTCCAGGAGGAGATGCAAGTTATCAAGTCATGGCCAATGTATATACCGGAAGCGGGGGTGCTGTAACGACCACTCCCACCCCAACTCCTCCCCCAGGTCCCGCTGACGCCAATGGGGATGGAAAAGTTAACGGAGTGGATTTTATCACCTGGGTGAAAAATTATGGTCAAAACTTAAGCGGTGCGATAAACGGCAACTTTGACGGGAACGGGAATGTTGGTATCAGTGATTATGTTGTCTGGGTTTCGAATTACGCGCCTTGAAGTTTTGCCTGCGACAAATACCTTCTTGAAATGGTGTGGCTTTATATAGTACTTTTAACTATCCGATTATCAGATGCTAAAAACTCTTTCAGGTCTTAATATCAGGAAACTGAGGTTTGTGATTTTAAAAGTATTAGTTGTTTTCCTGATTTTGCTTTCGTTCACTCCAAGACAAGTAAGTGCAATGATTTCCGGACAGGTGATGGTTGATCCTAATAACAATGCATTTCTGGTCTACAACAAAGACTCCAATGCTGATGAGAAATTGGATCCCTTTTTTATGTGCGGATCCGGGGAGCCGGAGGAGTTTCTTTATACCGAAGGGACATCCTACGTCCAAGCAAATGATGTCATAAATAAAATGATTGGCACTGGTGCAAACGCTGTCTATTTTCAAATTATCCGTACGGGAGGCGATATCAGAGCAGGCCAGCCCTCGCTGCAGGATCCCTTCATCAACCATAATCCCAATACTGCAGGTGCCAATCTGGACTTAATAAGGCAGTGGAAGACAAAATGGCTTGATAAGTTAGATCAAAACGGAATAACAATGTTCATATTTTTTTATGACGACGGTGTGTCGTTGGGTAAGACCAATGAGACTTTTTTCAGAGACGTCGTCAATGAACTTGAAGGTTATAAAAACTTAATATGGATAGTTGGTGAGGAATCGCGCGAAGCGCTGGGCGACGGCGATGTGACCAAAATTGCCAACTGGATTAGACTTTATGACGATAATGATCACCCAGTCGGCAATCATCAGCTGCAAGGAGTTTCGTTTAATACTCCGGACTTGGACGTATTTGCTATTCAATACAATAATGCAGATATGCATCAGGCCATGGTTAGCGCCTTTAATAATGCAGCCGGTAGATATAACAATGTAATGTCAGAATCCAAAGCCAGTTTTAGTTTTACTAGCGACCAGTTAAGACAATTTCATTGGGGGATTGCGATGGGCGGAGCATATATAACAGAGCTTGATTGGTGGTACTGGGGAGCTGTAAACCGTGCTCCTACAACACAAGAGTTACAAAATTGCGGAAACTTGCGATATTTCTTTGAAAAAACAAATTTTAATGAGATGGCTCCGAGCGATGGTCTTATTTCCGGGAACACGAATTACATATTAGCAGACAAAGCTGCTTCCAAAACTTCGGCAATACTTTATACAAAAAGCTATTCTTCTGGAATGGGCATACAAAATTTAGCCAGTGGAACATATAACCTTACTTGGTAC
>CAYHDM010000088.1:0-3865 GCA_964355455.1 uncultured Candidatus Saccharibacteria bacterium | reverse complement strand
CGACCACCGATATCTACACTCTTTCCCTACACGACGCTCTTCCGATCTGGCTTCGACCAACACATTTCGAGCTTCCTCTTCGAGTTGAAGTTTGGAAGCGTAGAAAGTGTCGCCGAAGCGCCCCACGCAGAGAGCCTGCACGACCCGCTCTCGAAGAGAGCGAGTGAATGTTTGCCCGCCTTCGTAGTTTGTCGCTACGTCGGACTGGGCGTTATCTAACATCGCGGTCTTCCAGAACGGTGTGGTCATATAGTTTCTCCTTGAAAAAATCTTGAACTTACTTGAAGACTTTTCCAAAGAGAAACTTTTTACAAAGAACCCTATTTTCAGCCAACAATTATTTCTAATTACTGGCTCAAAAACGGGAGGGAATAAAATTCCCTCACTTTGTCTCCTAAACGCGTGATGGTAGGAGCGGCTGACTGTCCACGGACCGTGAATCAGTCAACCGCTCCATGCCTTCGCATGATTTAGAAGTAGCCTCGATCGTCGCTCCTGAAAATCAGGTGACTAGCGCAAGGAAGGGTTTCGAAGCTGGTAAAGGTCCGGTGTCTGCTTTCTGGCAGAACCGGCACCAGCCTCATTTCATAGTAGAAGAACCCTCGCGCATCGCTCCTCCCCCGGATTTCTCCGGGATCAACGGCAGAATGAATCAAGGCAGTGCCCCCGCACCCCGCTTAGCGGAGTTATTGCGAGAAGCAAGCTGTCTCCAAGAAACTGAGGGACAATTTGCTTATCGCAATGAGGACAATTTAATTTTGAAAGAACTTTGGGATTACTCCCATCAAAACTTTCAATTGATTGAAAACTTTGATGGGAGCGGGAGTCGCAGTTTTCTTTGACTCCCGCTGTTGGTTATAGTTTGCCAAGATTGAGTAGCACTCCTCTCTCTTGACGGGAACAATCTTGTGCGGATTGATCGGTAGTTCCGGACACCGATCTGGACTCCCCCTATGGTTGTCGCAACTCGAGTGAACTCGAGCAAGTCCTGTGGGACTTTTATGCGATGGTGCCGGTTAGAATGAGTGGGCTAGCACTCACCATTCCTTCACCTTCAACCTCGGTCATTGGGGAGTTCATTCCGTTTTCTGTCGAAAGCTGATAACAGCTTCCTTAAGGGGACGGAATACCCCACCTCACGTGCTTTGGGGATCCGCATCTCCCTGCACCTCATATATACATGCATTAAGTTCACATACATATGGCGTGCAAGGAGAAAGATTTTTGTTTATTATAAAGAACTTTTTCCGAACAATTTTTCAATTGCGCGGTCTTTTCAAAATTCAACTCTTTGAATCCTGAAAAGATGGGAAGAAGATTTATCTTCCCCGACCTGCGTGGATTTACACGAGCAGATCTCGTACATCGGTTTGCGAGACCGATATACCGCAACCCCGGTGCCTTGGCCGAGGGATGACGCGACCCAGGAAGACTACCTCTTCCAGCCGGTCTTACCTCCGCAAGGGATGGAAATCGCGCGAAGCGACTCTCTCCTTGTGGATTTCGGCCGACCGTCGGATGAGTAGCCTGCCCGAGCCAGGATAGCGTCCGCTTTCGCGACCAGATCCTTCTGCTCTTGAGCAGCCATCATTTATTTTGGGATTCCGCTCCCGCTTGTGAGCCCTGGCGATATATGACTGGGCCGGGGCTCAAGAGTGGGAACAGAAGCTCTTTTGAATGTCTGACAAACATTATAGTCATAATTAATAATCTGTCAAGTATTTATGACACTTATATTCATTTTCTTTTTCTTAATCAAAAATAGCTCTTTAATGAAGCCATATTTTAGACACTGATTTTTATTGACTGATAATTTAGTATGACAGATTACATAATTCTTTGACAAAAATTTTATCTGTTTTTATGTAAAAATGTTATGTTTTTATTAAAAAACACTTATTTTACTAAAATATGGCTATAAATATAGATATTTGCTATAAAATCAACATAAAATGCCAAAAACGCTTGACAAATATTTTTGACTTTGCTATACTCTCCCACAGACAAGCTCACTTTAAGGAGGTGAACCTATGGAGGACTGATGGCGAGTGCCGCTTCCTTGCAGCTCCATAGGGGCAAGGAAGCGGCATTAGCAAAATGTCCATCATCTCTGACGGGTGAGCTAACACCAACAAAGTTCGGGAGGTAAGCAACAAAATGAATGAATTCCTTTCAGCCTGCCTCTCCGGACAAAAGGAGTAGGTCATGTACGACTAGTTTGGTTACGTGGTAAGGCGGCAAGAGTCGCCGAAACCAGGTTGCTCTTTGTGTTCACTAAACCGCCCAGATTTTCTTGGTCGGTGCAAGAAGGCCCTGTTCTCTTCGGAGTCCAGGGCCTTTCCTAATTTGTATTATTTTTTCAGATTATCGAATATAAGTCTAAAGAGACTACGCATAGTTTCTGCGACGTCTTTGCTTTGAATAAAAATGCTGGAGAATTGTTTATTTAATAAACTGATTCTTACTTTATCTTTATAAATTGCCATGTCGCAGGTGATTGGATATTTGGATCCATCGATTTTTATTCTCTCTCCCATTTCATCAGATGGTATTTCTCCTTTTTCGAAAGTGTATAAAACTTTAGATTTAACTTTTCTGTTAAGGCGTTCTTGTTTATATTGCTTTCTTTCTTGTTCAGGAAAATATTTATCAAGTAAATCTCTTGGGTATATCAAATATATGGGTTCATCCCCATCGCCGCTATCAGTTCTAAAGATACTTTGAACAACGCTTATGATGCCCTCCTTGCCGTCATAATATTTGACCAGCGGCCGCTCTCCCGTGCTCCTTTCCATGCTCTTGAGTTGCGGAATTACATCTTTAAGAGTTTTTTGTGATTCTTCCAAAACAAGTTTTTGTCTCTCCACAAAAGTCTCCAGCCTTTCCGGTGGTTCGGCTTGGTAATGAGTTTTTTTGCCGACGGTTGTCTCGCTGACTAAACCCTTTTTGGCCAGAGATTCCAGAACTATATAAACAGTGGGCCTCTTTATTTTTGTCTTTTTAGCTAGATCCAAAACAGAAGCATGCTCAACAGAAAGCAGGGAAAGATAAACTATTGCCTCCTTGTCATTTAACCCTATGTCCTGCAAATATTTTTCAAGCATATTTTTTAAGTTTATTTATAGAAACTACATTATACTACATCTGTCAATAATTTTAAACAAAATTAACCCAGTTTTTTGTAAAATGTCCTGAAGATTTGTTTTTGGAATTCGGCAATTCTTTTGCTTTCAATAATTGTGGCTGTTTCAGAATTGTAATCAATGAAGGCCACTTTGTCGCCGTAAATTATTTCCGTAACATTATGTTCAAATGATCCAAAATCATCCGGCATAATTTTTACGAATCTATTTAAGTTGGGTTTTTTATGCACTGCTGTTTTTTCATTCGTAATGACTTCTCTTTGCAATTTCTTTTCGTCTCTCATTTGGCGGTAGATTCTTGGAAGATATTTATCTTTTTTCTCATTGCCGTCTTTGTTTGAACTGTATCTGTAGAAGACATCTCCATTTTTTAAACTTCTGACGACATCGTCAAATATTCTTTTCGTTCCGTCTTTGCCTTCAAAGAATCTAATTTTTGGTCTTTTTTCGCTACTAGCATAAGAATCCTCCAGATCTGGAAGTGTTTCCCAAAAATCAATCTTAAAATCATCAAACATTGTTTCCAAACGATTTGGCGGTTCAGCGCCGTATACTACGCTTTTTTGTTTCTGGGTTTTGGTTACCAGTTTTTTATCTGAAAGAGATGCTATGGCTTTATAGACTAAAGGCCTATGGATGGAGGTCTTTTCAGATATTTTTGAAATGTTGGAAGTTCCCATCTCCAAAAGGGCCAAGTAAATGGCGCTTTCGTTTTTTGTGAG
>CAYHDM010000087.1:0-3877 GCA_964355455.1 uncultured Candidatus Saccharibacteria bacterium | reverse complement strand
GCGAAAACGAATCGTTTATGGATCAGGATCTAATATTGGATTCCAGTGACCAGGAGCGCGAGCGCGGAATCACAATTTTAGCTAAAAATGCGGCAGTTACTTATAAAGGCGTAAAAATTAACATAGTCGATACCCCGGGACACGCTGATTTTAGCGGGGAAGTTGAGCGAACCCTAAATATGGCTGACGGGGCTTTATTATTGGTTGATGCCCAGGAAGGTCCAATGCCTCAGACGAAATTTGTTTTAAGAAAAGCGTTGGAACTTGGTCTAAAAATCATAATCATTGTAAACAAAATAGACAAGAAAGATGCGCGAATAAGCAACACCCTAAACCGTATTTACGATCTTTTTCTGGAGCTTGCCACAAAAGAATCCCAGCTGGATTTTCCGGTTTTGTATGCAATCGGCCGTGAAGAAAAATCATGGAATATTTTTCCGTCGGATCCGACAGCTCCTGCTGATTTATCTCCTGTTTTTGAAGCAATTTTAAAATATTTCCCCGCGCCGGTTGTTGATAATGAGGGCAGTTTCCAGATGTTAGTTTCATCTCTAGACTGGGACAGCTATAAAGGAAAGTACGCAATCGGGCGTGTTAAGAGGGGACAAATAACCTCAGGATCAGATGTTGTCGTTTTAAAGCCAAATAGCTCGTCAGAAAAAGTTAAAGTGGATAAAGTTTTTGTTAATCAGGGACTAAAGAGAGTCGAAGTCGAGACTGCATATTCAGGAGATATTGTTGCGATAACCGGTGTAAAAAGCGCTGAAATTGGAGATACCTTAGCAGATGCCTTGCATCCAGAAATTTTGCCTACGATTCAAATTGGGGAGCCGACTTTAAGTATTTCAATTGGTCCAAATACTTCCCCATTTATGGGACGTGAAGGGTCAATGCTAACAGGCCGTCAGATTTTGGAACGTATTGAAAGGGAACTTCAAACAAATGTCGCAATGAAATTTAATATTGATGAAAACGGTCAGTATATCATTTCGGGGCGAGGGGAACTCCACATTTGTGTATTTCTTGAAACATTAAGCCGTGAGGGTTTTGAAATTGAAATCGGTAAACCTCGTGTTATTACAAAAATCGTCGATGGAGTTGAAATGGAGCCTGTTGAAGAATACACAATAGATGTCCCCACCGAATTTGTCGGAGCGATTACAAGTGAAATGGGCAAAAGAAATGCCTTGATGACATCGCATTCCGAAGATCTACCCGGACATTCCCGCTTAGTTTTTGAAGTGCCGACACGAAATATCTTAGGGTTAAGAAGTGTTGTTTTAACTCTTTCAAAGGGAACAGCCGTCGCTAATTCCAATTTTTTAAGATATCAGAAAGTATCGGGAGAAAGCAGAAAAACTCGAAGAGGTGTTTTAATCGCCTTTGAAACCGGAAAAGCCACAGCATATGGAATGAACGCGGCACAAGATCGCGGTCCGCTTTTCATTGAGCCCGGAACTATGGTTTATGCGGGCATGATTATTGGACTAAACTCCAGAGATTTGGATATAGAAGTCAATGTGTGCAAGTCAAAGCATTTAACCAATATGCGGTCTAAAGGTGAAGATGGGATTATCCTGAACGCTCCGATTAAAATGACCCTAGAGCAGTGCTTCGGATTTGTGGACGACGACGAATTACTCGAGATAACTCCTCAAAGTCTAAGACTCCGCAAGAAAATTCTTGATTCTAATTTGAGGCAAAAACAGGCTAGAAAAAGCAAATAATTCATATATACTGGCTATGTATGTTTAAATTTGTTGGAGGAGGCAAAAACCTGACTTTCATTATTGCTGTTGCATTGTTCCTCCTTCTGTTAGTCTCCGGAGTTTTTTTCCTGTATTTTAAAGAATTAGGCGTCAGCGAAAATCTGGTCATATCTTCGTACGAAGAATGTGTATTAGCTGGAAATCCCGTTTTAGAAAGCTATCCCCCACAATGTGTTACTAAAGACGGTCAAACCTTTTCCGAAGAAATCGGAAATGAACTTGAATTAACAAATGAAATCCAGATGATAAATCCCCGTCCGAATCAGCTTATTGAGAAAACTTTGGAAATATCAGGTCAGGCAACAGGATCTTGGCTGTTTGAAGGCCAAACCTCTGTAAAACTTTATGATACTAATAACAACATTGTTGCTGAAGGGATTGTAACTGCCGAATCTAATTGGATGACAGAAGAAATGGTCCCATTTAAAGGGACATTGAATTTTACCCAAATTGACCCTCAAAAAGGACGCCTTGTAATAGAAAAATCTAACCCTTCCGGGCTTGAGGAAAATAAAAAAGAACTCGCGGTTCCTATATACTTCAAATAAACAGGAGAAATCCGCCCCGAATGTCTTTCAACAAATCAGGACGGATTTTAAAAAGTTAAAATATTAACCTCTTCTTCCACCAAATGATGGTCTTCGGTCTCCGCCTCTATCACTAGAACGTGGTCCGCCTTCTTCTTTTGGTCTTGCAATATTTACAACTATTGATCTTCCTCCGAAATCTGTACCGTTTAAGGTATCGACAGCTTTCTGAGCCTCTTCTTCGGTTTCGAATTCTACGAATCCAAATCCTTTGCTTCGATTTGTAGCTCGGTCGATTATGATGCTACAGCTTGTAACATTACCGCATTGTGCGAAGTAAGCGCTAAGCTCTGCTTCAGTAGTAGTATATGGAATACCACCAACAAATAACTTTTTTGACATTAAATATCACCACCTAAAATTAATTTTCTGTTTAACCGTGAAAAATCAACAAAGAATGGTCTCGTGTATTTACGTTCGAACAGACTACTATGCACTGCCATAATTATACCAGACTATGAGACTTGTAAATAGGGATAAAAAAACTGGGAACAAGTGAGGTTTTTCACTTGTTCCCAGTGTGAGGGTGAGGGCCTAGGCTCTCGGATCTGGCAGGTGGTTAGATCCTGAGAACCCTCTTTCGGTCGGTGAGCGTCGGATGGAGTTTCGCCATTGCCATGACCGCCACGCGGTTCTGACTGCTCGGAGGACTGTTCACGATGTCGTCTCCTTTTCCTTGATGGTTGGTTCACCACATTCAAACTTCCCGGCAACCTCTCATAACCACTTCCAAAGGCAGCCTCCTTCTCCAAACACGAAGTTGATCCATGGCCGCTAGATACTGGATCACCTCCTTTCCTTAGAAGCGCGCGATGCGCTCCCCTCGGGTGATATTGTCATATTATATTCCCTACGACTTTATTATTGCAATACGCAGTTTCAAATAAGCGAAACTTTAAAAAGCACCTCCGGGAATCCGGAACTATCAGGGTTGGGCTTTCCGTAAATAAAGATTTCCTTTAGCCTAAACCTTAGTTTTATTTCAGATAATAAATCATCGATATCGGCGGAATGCTCCTTATATTGGCTTTCTGATTCAGTGGTCTTCAAACGGGCAAGCGTTACATGTGGAACAAAACTCCTCTCATCTTCCTTATTGTATGAATCTAAATGTGAGGATAAATGCTTTTTAAAATCAAAAAGCCGTGTAGTGTGTGTAACCTTTAGGTAAACTATATACGGCACATTTTCGAAATGATTTTTTCTATAAAAGATTCCTCTATCACCTATTTTTAACTCTTCTCCGCCTATAACATCTTTTTCCTCATAAAGTATGTGCGCAATTTCTTCGAGATTTTTTAAATTTTGTGTTCCGAGAAAATGCAAAGTCAGATGTGCGTTATGCGGTTCAACAACCGATGCATTTGGCATTAAAGACTGAAGTTTTTTTTGAATTTGCTCAAACTCATATTTGAATTCTAAATTTAGTGGAACTCCCACAAAGCAGTTAAAGTATTCTTTCATCTAATCTATTATAATGAATTTGACGAAAAAATATATGAAGTTTTTTTAATTCTCTAT
>CAYHDM010000086.1:0-3882 GCA_964355455.1 uncultured Candidatus Saccharibacteria bacterium | reverse complement strand
GACGATAATGGGTCACGTAGATCATGGGAAGACCTCGATTTTAGACGCAATCCGTGAAGATTATGCTGTAGGGGCTGTCGCCTCCAACGCATCTAACGGAAAACCCGCAAAATTACTAAAGAAAATCACACTTCAGGAATCAGGGGGAATCACCCAGCATATCGGTGCGTATACCGTTGAAAAAGACGGAAAACGTCTCACATTTATTGATACACCGGGACACGAGGCATTTACACAAATGCGGGAGCGTGGAGGAAAAGCCGCCGATGTCGTTATTCTTGTCGTTGCCGCCGATGATGGAGTTATGCCTCAGACAAAAGAGGCTATTATGCACGCGAAAGCTGCGAATGTACCGATTGTTGTTGCAATAAATAAATGCGATCTACAGGGCGCAAATCCGATGCGTGTAAAACAGCAACTGGCTGAAAACGATATCGCAGTCGAAGGTTTTGGGGGAGATATTGTCACGGTTGAGACTTCCGCTATTAAAAAAACCGGTATCTCCGAACTGTTGGACGTAATACTGCTAGTTACAGAAATGGATAAGTCAGCATTGGAAGCCTCAGCTGAAGGTAAATTAAGTGCGATTGTAATCGAAGCAAAGCATCATCCCAAAAAAGGAGTGATAGTCTCAGTAATAGTTAAAAACGGAACCATGAAACTTCGCGATGAGGTGGTAGTTTCCGGAATTTCGACTAGAGTCAAATCTCTGGCTGATTCTATGGGAAATCTTGTAAATTCGGCAACTTTGGGAGATGCTGTCGAAATCCTCGGCTTTTCAGATGTTCCCGCTGTCGGTGACACAATTTACCGTGCTGGAGAGGTTCCGGAAGCTGTTATTGAAACAGCGGCTAGTACAGAAGAAACCCCAAATAAAGTGGATTCCCTTTTGCAGTCCGCCGATGACGGTTCAAATATTAAAAAGCTAAATCTTGTAATTCGTGCAGATACTGTTGGTACGCAAGAAGCAATTGTATCCTCACTTTTAAAACTTCATATGGAGGATGCCCATCCGAATATTTTATTTGCAGGTACCGGAGATGTCAAAGAGTCCGATATTTTGCTTGCATCTACGGGAAGAGCTGTAGTTGTGGCATTTAAGGTGGGAGTTCCTAACTCGATTTCAGACTTGGCAAAACTTAAAAAAGTAATAGTCCGTGAGCATGAAATCATCTATAAACTTATCGAGGAAGTTCAGGGAGCGCTCGAAGGAGTTGTCGAAATTGAGGAAGCCAAAATAAAAGGAAAAGGGCTTGTTATCCAAACCTTTGTACTGCCTAAGTCCAACATGACCGTTGCAGGAACACTTATAATAGCCGGAAAATTCAGGCAAAATCAAAGAGTTGGCCTATTTAGAGGAGATAAAGATGTTCCCATTCAGGTTTCGAGGATTAGAAGTATCCATGTCGGTCCAAAAGAGGTCGAAGTTGCGAATAAGGGCCAAGAATGTGGGCTTCTATTTAAGCCCCCAATGTCGGATGTTCAGCTTGATGACGAAATATCTGTCCTATAAGCCCGATACCCTATAGCTTGTAATGTCCTGTCCCATATGTTAAACTCATCGGATTTGACGATACCGGTTTATCTATAGGACATCGGTTACCGTTAATCCCAATATAAATATGCAAATGAGACAGGACAAAGATCATATTAATAGTTTAATCGACCCGGCAAAGAATATTGCTATTATATCAGCCCGTCATGGAACCGACGGCGTTGCCGCCGCAATCGCTCTTGCTGAGTATATAAACGATAAATACGGCAAAAACCCGACAGTTATATATCCATTTGATCAGGTTGAGTTTAACAATGAGCTTCTTATGATTCGGAATGTAAATAGTGATCTTGGAACCGTATCTTTAAAGATCGCCCTTGATTATTCGGGAACCAACATCGAATCTGTCGATTATCATAAAGAGGATGAATCCAAACTTATTTTAGAAATCGGGCCGGTCGAGAGAGATTTCAGCATGGACAGGGTTAAATATGAGCTTAACGGAACTTCCTACGACCTGATTATCACAATAGGTGCCCCAAATTTAGCTTCGTTGGGAGATTTTTATCTAAAAAACAAGTCTGCTTTCGATAAAGCTGACATTATCAATATTGATAATGCGGTAAATAACGAGAATTTTGGAAAAATTAACATCGTCAATCCGATTGCGCTTAATTTATCCACATTGATTTTAACCAAGTTTGGAGAATGGGAATACACCCCAGGCAAGTTAGCGGCAAAAAGCCTATTAATCGGGCTAGATGGTTAATTACCGGTCGGTCATGGGATGCAATTCGAGCGGGAGAGTTGGTTTACGAAACGCAATGAGCGACGATATGCTGGCTAGATATTTTAACTACAGCGGAGCATATCCACATGTGCCAGTGGTTCAAATTAGTAAGAGTTATTAGTAATTAATTCTAAAAAAGACCATGGTGAATCAGTTACACTAATATATAATTGTAATTTATGATTCTACAAACATCTCAAATTAAAGAAATTTCAGAATTTCTAGCAAGTGGGCAGATAGGTGTACTTCCAACTGATACAATTTATGGAATTCATTGCAAAACTCTTGATCACGATCTGATAAAAAGAATTTATCAAATTAAGAACCGTCCGGAAGGGATGCCGTTTATCACACTCATTTCTGAAATAAACGAACTTAAGCTTTTCGATGTAATAATTGGTGATTTTGAAAGAGAACAAATTAACAAATTCTGGCCTGGCCCAAATACTTTAATACTAAAAACATTAAGTGGAGAAACTAGATCATTTAGAATTCCCCGAAATGATTTCTTACAGTCAATTTTAAAAACCACAGGGTCTTTAATTTCAACAAGCGCAAATTTACATTTAAAACCTTCAGCTAAGAATATAAATGAGGCAATCGAATATTTTGGAGATAAAATAGATTTTTATGTTGATGGAGGAGAGTTAAATAATCCGCCATCAAGTGTATACGATATTTCAGAAGGAAAGGTTAATAAACTTAGATAAGCTAAAATAGAACACGTTCTGTTAATTAAATAACTACATTATAGAAAATTTAAAATTTCGTATAACAGAAAACCTCTATTTAATAGGCTTTTGCTTAACACAATTTTTAAAATTTCTATAAAGCTTAATAAAAATGGTAATAGAATTTACAGTCATGGGATGCAATTCGAACCGAAAAACTGATTTTCGATTTTCTGTATAATTAAATTATTATGTCAGATATCTTTACCGACCCAAGCGATGTAGAAAGATTTAATGCGGAAAGACACTGGCAAACGTATCAAGAAATAAGAGCAGATGTAGATAGAACTTTAGCAACGAAAACTGTAGGCCGAAATTTCACAGCTATGGGGGTTCAGATAGCGTCGCGTCCAAGAGATTTAAGGTTAGTGTTTAACTTTACACCTAATTATCAAGGCAAGATTTCTTGGGTAGGCAAAGTTGCACTTACTGATACTGATTGTCGCGCAGGTGTTGTTCAAGTTGTGCAAGCGCCCCATCCTTTATTAAGATGTAACTACACAGTTGGTGAAGTGAGATCTAAATTTGGTCATATAGAACCAAACAAACTGATCGGTGTTTTTAGCAATGCTCAGGTCCTAATTGAAGGATTTTGGGAAGTACAAAAAGCACTTCATAGTAATGAACTTTTAGACAGTGGAGATGAGGAAGATTGGGAGGATTATTTGAGTCTACCAAGCGGAACCGTAGTCGATATTTTAGAACCTGCTCCTGACTCATGGGAGAAGTACAGCTTGTTGATGGACACTAGAGATAAATTGGCTTTATCTATGCGTGAATTGTTGGAATTCAATGATGCCTATGGTTCCGCATCTTTGCCCAATCTTTCTTAAGATTATCATGTAGTGCCTGACGGCAATTGATAT
>CAYHDM010000085.1:0-3901 GCA_964355455.1 uncultured Candidatus Saccharibacteria bacterium | reverse complement strand
TTAAACGAGGACCGATTACCCATCCGATTTCATAAGTGTCGATTCTAGTAGTTATCGCGGCAGATTTTTTTATTGCCTCAACAAACGGCAGATCGGAATTGTTCAATTTTTCGATTCCAAATTTTGCGATTGAACGGTTAATTCCGACTAAAGGCTGTAAATCGCAAATCGTTCCAAGTGCAGCGAGTTCGAGATATTTATCTTTTGTCGGAAAAAGTTGATTCGCTAAAAGCCACGAAATTCCTGCTCCCGTAGCTTTATCAGTCCAGACAATTGCGTCTGCTTTGGGCAAAGTGTCTGATGGATGGTGATGGTCAGTTAAAATAACCTGAAAATTATCTTTGTGCGCGGCGTCGATTTCATCATGAGAAACAATTCCACAATCAACAGTAATTAAAAGCGCCTCGCAATTTTTGGCAAACTTTTTCTCTGTTAACAGTTTGCGAATGCCTTTCAGACTTTCTTTGCTGATTCCATATCCCTCGTCAAACCGATTTGGAATGTACGGAAATGTATTTTTATATTTGAGATCGTTATGCAGAGTCCTCCATAAAATTGAAGTTGCAGTCTGTCCGTCCACATCATAATCGCCGTGAATAATTATCGGGAGAGAATTTTCAATCGCACTCAAAATTATTTTTTTTGCTTTGGTGAAGTTTTTTTTAAGGTCTTTTGAAATTAATTTGGGGTCGTCAATTAAGGTTTGCGGATGTGGAGGATTAAGAAAGCCTTTCACATCATCTATGTCTCTGTTTTTCAAAATTACTGAATTTAATTCATCATTTTTTTTTATTTGTTCTTTATGGAGTAAATTCCAGCTATTGGGACCCATATTCACTTATAGTATCACTTATTGTGGATCTGCTTTTACCTTCTAGCCGCCCCTTTATATTTTCTTACATTTGGAGTATTATTCGAACCAATAAGACCTATAGCAGGTTTTAGTAGCACATTTTAGGTATGGAGAAAGGATCCATCGATGAAAACCCGTTGCGGACTGATCGTTTTTCTGGCTGTTCTGTTTTACGTCGTGTTTTTCATGTTCGGCACGGCAAAGGCCGTTTATCTGCCTGAGCCGGATCTGATAATCCAGGATGGCCCGTTCTACGAGGGTCAGACTCTGAGTGTTACGATCGGTTCCCCCGATGGGGTAACGGTTATGATTTTCAGGGGGGATCTGCCGATAACATCATGGTTGCCAAGCGAGGGATGTAAGCGCATTGAGCAGGGGTACTATAACTCCCTCCGGTGCAATCCCGGCAGGTATGATCTAATCCTACAGATCGGTGAGAACCGTGGGTGGGCCGAACTCTACGTGACGGTAGAGTACAGTCCGCCTGGTCAGGGTCTGGTGTCGAGCTCTCAAGCGAAGTTTGACGTCAGGGAGGTTCCTGACGAGTCCGAAGAGCTTGAATGTGGTCTGTCCGTCCAGCGTTTGAAGGGCGCGAGCTATGAGGTTACCTACTCTTGGGTAAACGGTACAACTCATGGCCCGCACATTCTGGATTTCGGAACGCCGGATATGGCCCCGCTCGTCATGGAAGGTAGCGAAGGAAGTGGAACCATGACGGTTGGGTATCCTTTTGTTTCTCGGATGATGTACAAAAACCAACTCGTCGTGCTGGGCTACCCAGACCAGTACAAGATCTGTGAGTTTGCGGTAGTTATGCCTGACTCCCTGAAGTGGGAGACCCACATCCCACTAGCGGTCGCAAGTGACTAGCGTTCGTTCAGTCCCGGGATTGTTGCGAAGCCAAAAGCTTCTTTTTATGCGAAAGCATAATCAAAAACAACAATTCCGGGATTTTTTTATTCACAAAATCCACCACAGAAATTTATGGCTTACAGAAATTATGTTATCGGGAGTAATTCTTTAATTGTCGAGGCACTGAGGAACCTGTACTTCACCTTCAACGGTGTACTTATTGCCTTCAAGCTTGTAGTCGGAATCCTCAAAAGAATCCACCTCATCCAAATAGTCATTCTTTATTCTGACCCTTATTTCAGTTTGTTTTTCCACATCATCTACTGTTCCACTAAAGTCGTAGTCATCACTTGTAAAGAAACTATCGCTATCACAGCTCTGCTCATCAATTGAGTATTTGAAGCCGTCTTTATACCTTTCTCTCGCATCGCTATTAAATTCAAAAATATAGGTATATTGGACGTAATCGTCGTTTTCGTCTATTTCGGGAGATTTGTAAAGGTAAACTTTAGAATCGCTTGTATCTACTTCATTCTCATCATCGGATTCTTTTTTTTTATAATCTTCGCGGTCTTGTGGAGTGATTATGTTTTTCTGAGGGGTTCCGTATGTCGGGACAATTCCGTCGGTAGAGGAGGTTTCACCTAAAACTCCGCCTTTTAATGCGTTTTGATTGGAACCCTGTACGAACCCTTGGGTTGAGCTGATTCCTTCACTATCATCAGAAGCCCCTGCAACTGAGCCATTGATTGGATCGATACCTTCTGCATCACTTTCAATTTCAACCGGAGTTTCTGCGGTAATTTTAGAGTCCGGCGTAATCTGATTATCTTGTGAAAAGTAGGAGAAAATCACATATCCGGCTAAAAAGGCGAATGCCACTCCGACTAATGCTATAGAGCCGATTTTTATATTTCTTGAGATTTCCATTGTTTTAAGGTTTCGGCAGGAAAATAACTATACGAATTGTACAATTTTAGACGGAAGTAGTCAACGCTATAGGGTGCTTGAATGCGCAGGTGACTAAATCCCCCCTTTCTTATTAAGTAATTTGCGAAAAATCCTCATTTCGCGCTGTGCCTGTAAATATAGAAATTCTGCGC
Organism: uncultured Candidatus Saccharibacteria bacterium; assembly: GCA_964355455.1. Taxonomy (GTDB): domain Bacteria; phylum Patescibacteriota; class WWE3; order 2-01-FULL-39-13; family 2-01-FULL-39-13; genus CAYHDM01. The sequence continues at coordinate 1,093 of CAYHDM010000085.1, read as the reverse complement.
GTTCAGGCCCGTATAATTCAGAATCTGTTGACGTGGTGTGGAAAATGAACTGACTGGTTTCTCTCTCCATATAGAGTACATTGCTATTGTGGCCGATTTCAATTTCATGGCCTTCCGAATCTCTTGATTTCAGGTAATGGATTTCATCCATACTTGCACAAGTCGGAACCAGTTTTGGCCTATTGCCTGCATTGTTTTGTATGAATAGTATAGCTATGCAGAGTGGTTCTGTGCCGCAGTTAAAATCGGATATGACAATCGTGTCTCCGAACCTGCAGAATTTTACCTGCGGATTGAGGCTATCGATGCTATCGTCTTCGAGAGTTGGCAGCTTATTGATAAGATCTTCAAGTGATTTGAAGAAATTTTCGATTTCCTCTTTGCCATGGGTTTCAGTTAAATCAAGGCTCTTATATTCCGATCTTTTTTGGACAAATCTGACACCATCGAAAAAGCCACTGTTATATTCGGATTCTGCGATCCTTTGCTCGGGTGTGATGCTTTTCGCGGGAATATCAGAGCCTGCAAGTATCTCTTCCAGTTCAATTTCCCATGTCGGTCTTGGGTCAGGTGTTTCGCCACATCCCGCAACAACGGCCTCGGCCTCGGCAATTAGCTCGGGATTGTAATCATCATCTAAATCCAGGGGGGCGATTTCGAGATCGTCTGGAGTTTCGTTACTTTTCATACGGCGTATTTTATCACGGTTTTATGAAAAGTAGCCCTATAGCGGCTGGGTTAGGTACTATGCGGTAGGAATCATGGGCCATAGGACGGGGCTGTGGATTGGTCTGCTTAGGGTGGAATTTTGGCTGCATGTGCTAAAATCAGTGCGTTTTACGCTTTAGGGGATGTTCCGCGAAAGGAGCCGGATATGTCTGTCGACTTGATACCCATTCTGACGGGGTTGATTGCTTTATCCGTGGTTGTGCTAGCATTAGCCAACTGGAGACTACGTGTGCTGGAAAGGAAGGGAGTTGATGTCGGCACTGGAATTCTGGGGAAGACCAACCTGCTTTGTCTAGTGCTGATGACGGTATGCACTTACTGGATATGTGCTATCGTCGCATTTCAGGTGGGGGCGCGGTTGGAG
>CAYHDM010000084.1:0-4063 GCA_964355455.1 uncultured Candidatus Saccharibacteria bacterium | reverse complement strand
GGGATGTTTTAAATATTTTATCTGTTGAGCACGATCTATATAAAAAAATCAGCGACAACACCAGAAAGTTTATTATTCAAAATTACGTTAAGAAAGGAGCGGCGCAAATTATAAATCCTTTTGATATTTATCAGTCAACCGGGGCAAGCCGTGAATTAATTAACGCGCTGATTTCCGAACAGAATTTAACTGTGGATTTCGCAAATTTTGAAGAACACGTAAAAGCTCATCAGGAATTGTCACGTCAGGGTGCCGGCAAAAAATTCAGTGGAGGACTCGGCGATCATTCCGAAGAAGTTAAACGTTTGCATACCGCGACGCATTTGTTGCATAAAGCATTAAGAGAAGTTTTAGGTGAGCACGTTCAGCAAATGGGAAGCAACATTACTTCTGAAAGACTGCGTTTTGATTTTTCAAATGATGAAAAGATGAGTGAAGATCAGATAAAACGGGTTGAAGAAATCGTTAATCAAAAAATATCGGAAAGGTTGCCTGTCCAAAATATTACACTGCCAAAAGCAGAAGCAGAACAAAGCAGAGCATTCCACTTTTTCAAAGAAAAATATCCTGACATGGTGAAAATTTATTTCGTGGGAGATGATTTGGATTCCGCCTGGTCAAAAGAATTTTGCGGAGGTCCCCACGTCGAAAATACTTCTGAGCTAGGTCATTTTAAGATTCAAAAAGAAGAAGCTGTCGGAAAGGGAGTGAGAAGGATTAAGGCGGTGCTGGAGTGATCTGTTGCTTTATCAACGTTATTTTGCAAGAATAAGTCCAATGGAACAAATAAATTCTGAACAACCAATTGCTTCTGCTAATTCTGATATTTCAGATCAGATACTCCCAACTAAAACAAATCCTAAAAGCAGTCTGCCACTCATTATTGGTGGGTTAGTACTGATTATTGTCGTTGCTGGGGTCTCATATTACTTAGGAATGCAGGCCACTTCACCTAAAAATATAATACAACCCGAAGATAATAATTCTAACGCGGTAATACCTGTTCCGGTAGATGAGAGCACTGTTGTCGAGGATGATACGATAAGTGAGCCCGTGCAAGTTGCAAACAATATACCGTCAGATTGGACAATCAAAACTAGCGAAGCGTGTAGCGTGAGCATTCCGATACCCCCTAAATCAGGACTTTATTATAAACCGGAGAATTCTGGTACTCCCCCTTCGATTACCAATGAGGCAGGATCTTATTGGCAATTTGAAGAACAACAGGGAAGTGCGTTTATTTATACAAATTCGGTTGAGGTATTTTTCGCCCATCCGGAGAATGCAAGTGGCACTGCTGGTAGTGTTTCGATTTCTTGTAATCCGGGTTCAATTAGTCGAACTACGGATGAGTTAATAGCTCAGTATGAGCCAATTGCGAATGATGAAAGTGGCAGAGCTCCGACAATTAAAAGTAAAAGACAAGTAACGATGTGGGGGAGACCGGTAATGGTTGTACGATTTGAAGGAGAATTTAACGGCGATCAGGAGTACTATATGTTCGCTACGGCTGACAATATTTACATGATTCGGAAAGTAGCTGATTCTAATAATCAATTTGTAAGAGACACAACCGATCAGATTTTCAATAATCTTCAATTTAAGTAATTGATATACTTTCGGTATGCTCGATCCCGATTTTGTCAAAATCACATTAACACTTCTTTGTCTCGCCGGAGTCGGAATCTCATTCCTTAGCCTTCCTGGCATAATCCTGATCTTCACCTCACTTTTGCTCTATGGTTGGTACACCAATTTCTCCGAACCGACCATGAATACAATTGTCATTGTTGGCCTTATAACCCTGATATCATTTTGGATTGACAATCTCGCAATATTATTCGGAGCAAAAAAGTTCGGCGCTTCAAAATTTGGAATGCTGGGCGCATTTCTCGGTGGATTATTCGGGTTTTTCATCCTCGGTCCTCCCGGCATTGTAATCGGACCGCTAGTCGGCGCAGTTATCGCCGAGCTAATCGTCAATAAAGATTTCAAAAATGCCTTCAAATCAGGATTTGGTACTTTTTTGGGATACATCTTCGGTATGTTCCTAAAATTAATAATCACTGTAATAATGTTCGTGTGGGCACTTACCGTAATATGGTAAAATCGGGGTGTGAAACTGCCTAACTTCTTCTCAAAATTCTCCAAAAACTCCAAGCCTGATGATAAAAATTCAAATAACTTTGTGGTTTTGGATTTAACGTCGACCTCCGCCAAGGCTTTATTTGTGACCAAAGATGACTCCAAAGATTTAATAGTTAAGGGAATTTCGACCAGAGACAGCTATAATGCTCCGTTAAGAGCTGAAGCGCTGAAATCTGTTGTCTCTGAATGTTATGAGCAAACCGGAATGAGTGCGAATGAAGTTATTGTCGGTTTAGGCGGTCCCAAAGTAATGGGATTTATCTTGATTGCAAAATCGGAAAGGGAAAACCCTAATGAGCTGGTTTCAGACAAAGAAATGGACCGGCTTTACAATAAAATTAAAAATGCCGCGTACGCACAAGCCCGCCAGCGCTGGGAAATGTTTTTTGCAGAAAGTGTTGATTTCGAACCTTTAGACGTTGTTGTTACTTCAATTCACGTTGATGAAAACCAGGTCGATGATGCCGAAGGTTTAACCGGGACCAATATTCAAATTACGGTTTACTGTTCTTACGCTGAAAAAGAATATTACAAATGGGTCACAAAAGTTTTGGACGAACTGAAATTTTCAACCGTAACTGTGACTACAACGATTTATTCACAATCAAAGCTTCTTTCCGAAAAAGAGAAAAACTTTTTGATGATTGATATCGGCAAAGATCATACGGATGTTGCCGTAATTTTCGGCAAAAACATTATTCAAACAAGATCATATGAACTTGGAGGGTCCTACTTTACTGAACATATAATGGATCGCACCGGTTTAGACCGCGTTCACGCAAATGGTAAAAAGGAAGCTTATTCTTTAGGAACCTTACCTGAAGACGAAGTTGATAAAATTGGCGACTATATATATGAGGCCGGAAAAGACTGGAGAATTGCTCTCGTTACTGCATTATCGTCAATATCAGGAATTAAAAGTTTTCCCAAAATGATCTATTTATCGGGTGGAAGCGCCGCGATGCCAGTAATCGAAGAGCTTTTGTATGAAGAAGATTGGCGTCAGTCAATTCCGTTCGCGGGAGAATTGGAATTACATAAAACCTCGGATGAAGCCTGGCACAAATATCTTAAAGATGATTTAAATATTTTACATGGAACACGGATGTTCCCTCCGGCAAGTTTGGCAGTTATCAAACTGGAGCTGGAATCGCAGGATGAGTAAAAAATGAGTAAATACACTATAAGTTCGAATCAAAATTTATATGCGTTGCTTAGACTTATGGACACCGATGAAGCCTCTGAAATAGTTTTAAGATTTTCCCCTGAGTCCGAAGTTTATAAAAACTCCTTAAATTTAAAGACCCTAAAAAAACTGGCTGAGGCTAGAGGCAAGACCTTAAAATTCGAGGCCGAAAATCCGGCGCACAAAGATTACATCGATTCGGTTAACGGCGATTACATTGAATATAACGATGAGGAAATTAATTTAGAAGAGACTGAAAGTGTTGCCAAGGGGGTTCCGCTTTTTTCAAGATTGACGGGGCTTTTCAACCGTGCCAAGCCCGAAAAATCTTCACATATCTCGGTTGATCAGGAGGGTGAGGAATATGTCGAAGAAGGGGGATCTGTCGATTACGATCCTGAATCGAAAAAGATGTCCTCAAGAAAAAGAAAACTGATCAAAGCCGTCATCACAGCCGCAGTTTTGCTTTTATTTATCACCTCGGCTGCGTGGGCATTTTTCTGGTATGTCCCGACAGCAATCGTGAAAATTAGTGTTGATACGAAAGGTTTAATAAAACTTGTGGATGTTAAAGCTTCAACTTCCCAGTTGGAAGTCTCAGCTCAAAACCTTGCGATACCTGCTTTTTCGGTTGAAACATCAGAAACTGATTCTCAAACGATTCCGACAACCGGCAAGAAACAGGTTGGAGAGATGGCAAAGGGTAAAGTAACTATTACGAATAAAACG
>CAYHDM010000083.1:0-4092 GCA_964355455.1 uncultured Candidatus Saccharibacteria bacterium | reverse complement strand
CAAATTTTTGGATTCTTTTATCCTGCGATCTGCAGCAACAACGTTTCTTACTTCACCCGATAAACCGACTTCTCCGAAAAATACTGTGCCGGATTTTACAGCACGTTCAGTAAAACTTGAAACTATCGCCGCGCAAACAGCTAGGTCTACTGCGGGTTCTTTGACGTTTAATCCGGATGCAATATTAAGGTAAACATCCTGATCTAATAAATTTAAATTCATTTTTTTCTGGATTACCGCGCACAAAAGCTGTAAGCGATTCAGGCTGAAACCGCTAACCGCGCGCTTTGGATATCCAAAAGAAGTTTTTGTTGTTAATGCCTGAACTTCAACCGCAAGCGGACGGCTTCCCTCTAAAACTATCGCAACTGCTGTGCCGATACTTCCCGCAGTTGAATCTGCAAGTAAGATTGAAGACGGATTTGAAACACCCTGCAGACCGTTTGTGTCCATAGAAAAAATTCCGACTTCGGAGTCGTCGCCAAATCTATTTTTATTTACACGCATCATACGGAATAAATGCTGGCGGTCGCCTTCCAAATATAAAACTGTATCAACCATGTGCTCTAAAATTTTCGGACCGGCGATGGAGCCTTCTTTAGTAATGTGTCCGACGATTATCACGGGAATATTTTCACTTTTTGCGAAAGTAACAATTCGGGCGGCGCATTCGCGGATCTGCGTAATCGAACCGGCTTGTGATTCGACATCATCTGTGTACATAACCTGAATCGAATCAATAATTATCAGATCGTGCTTGCCTGTGCCCGAATGGGTATTGTCGGCCGCCTCTAAAATTGCGTCGACATTTCCGGTCGGCATTATTTCAATTTGATCTGTTTTAATTTTTAGCCGGTCTGCCCGCAGTGCGATTTGTGATTCGGATTCTTCCCCTGACGCATAAAGAACTTTTTTATTGAATGTGGATGCGACCTGTAAAAGTAATGTGGATTTGCCAATACCAGGGTGACCTCCCAATAAAATTACTTGGCCGGAGATTAGTCCTCCGCCGATTGTCCGGTCGAGTTCGGGGATTCCCGTTGTCACGCGTTTAAATTCTGATGGATCAATTGATGACAAGGGTTTTGGAGTGATTTTTTCCGCTGATGCACTTTTTTTTGAGGATTTGGACGATGTTTTGCCACCCCGTCCAAATGAATGTGGAATCGCCTCCATTTCTTCCAGGGTGTTCCAAGCTCCGCATGCGCGGCACTGCCCTTCCCACCTCGGAGATTCGTTCCCACACTCTTTACAGACGAAGACTGTTTTGGATTTTGGCATATGTCTAATATAGCTGATTTTTTTGGAAAGTCATGACAGGATTATGAACGGGATTGTTATAACCCCATAGCATTGACTCCGGCATACTAAAAGACTAGAATGCAGGCCAATTCGTGCGAATTGCGCATGATGCACATTTTTACGGCGAAAGGATTTTAAGCCATGCCACTCATAGATTTTATACCAATGAATGGGATCGCCGAGGATTATCTCGAGTCTGAAACCAATGTTTTGAGACTTGAGATCAAGGATCTTGTCCACAGAGTATGGGGCGTGCTGCTCAAAGACGTCATCGTGACAGCGTTTGAATGCACAACGTTGAATACCGACCCGGACGGCGCTGACGTCGTCGCGTCGGTACGGACCAACCCCAACGAAGATATTGAGGTCAAGGCCGATGAACTGCGGGACAAGCTATTTGAGTTATGGCACACGCACTGGGACAAATCCCCCTTCAAAGAACATGAAGGGTACATCTCACTCGATCTTTGGCTACAGTTCATCCCAGGGTCGTGGGGATTGGCTATGACAGCCGACGGTCCCCTGACGGACTTTGTCGACCATGTGGTAAAAGCCCAGTAGCTTTTACCCCCCTAGCGGCTTAGCTATCTTCACGGTGAAAACCGGTAACACAAAAAAGATAGCTAAGCCAGTAATTTCCTATACACACTACTTTTCGCAGGTTTTTTATTTTAATAAATTAGACTGACTTAAACCGACCCATAGCCTCACGGGTTAAAACCTTATATAATGCAATCATATTAACAATCGCTGTTAAGCACTAGCACTCTGAAAGAGGGGATTTCTAATGTCTAAATTGACAATAGGGCCATTGGTTTCACCTACGATGAGGACGAAACTGGAGTTCCCGAACTTCGTCCAGCCGTTGACCAGTTCGGCATACCATATATCGATATATGGTGGAGAAAGGGAAAAGACAGGCGTAAGGGAGTATCTGTCATCGTCCAGAGGTTTCATCTCATGTTGTACAAAAAGCGGGGTGGAAACCTCCGCATTTGCACGAGAGACGGACAAAACATCACGCCGAAGGGAGCAGAATACATCGCTCGCGGCTGGACTGGACACATCCAGCTGCCTGAGTAATGAGCAGGATAAGGATTGGCACACAACCTAGCCGGGAGGCATTGTATATCTACCAAGATCACAATGCTTCTCGGCGCTTTTTTAACTTCATTGATACTAAAATAAGCTATAATTGCTCAGCTTCTTGTAACTTGCACAAGACTGAATGGGCTTGGTCCAGAAAGGAAGACTGGTATGAGTGGCAGCAGCTTTTTTGTGGATGCGAGACAGATGGAGGCCCTCATTAGGGCGATAAGGGTCTCAAAGGGGACCGAAGACAAGCTCCATCTGACCGATGAAGAGCTAGGTCTATTGGTAACACCAACCCCTGCGGCCGACTATATGGCCCACAGAAGAAGAGTCGCCCAACTCGCTAGGTGTTACCCCTGTCAACAGAGGTCAATTAAGCTCGGCATCTTTACCCAAGAGGATCTGAGAGACCTCGCTTGACTGCCTCTAGCGGCTTAGCTATCTCCCCAATGAAAATTGGGAACCAAATGAGATAGCTAAGCCGTGCTTTTTTCTACAAACAGACATTTGGACTTAAAAACTTTCAAGCTATAATCATTTTAGTTTTAACAAACTCTGTTAATTCAGCACATTTACGAGGAGGAGATGGTTGACACGGTCGACCCGTATACCAGATCGGCGCTAGACTATGCTACCCAGCACGGTCACCGAAAGTGGGTGGTCGGCTATCTGTAGGCATCGCCTCCTGCCCGCATACCTGCGAAGAAGTAGTAGAGATGCGAAAGCGTTTCGCCCAGTAAGGCAACTTACACACTACTCTTCGCAGGTTTTTTTATTTTAATTTGGAATTTATGTAAATTAACTTCCCGAAATCTCCAGACCTTCTCCGGCAGTTGTCACATGAACTCTTTTCGTTTTTTCATCTTTGAACAGAATCTTTGAAATCGGGTCGGCGACCTCTTTATTCAAAACGCGGCGAAGCTCCCTTGCACCGTACTCGCGGCTGTTACACTTTTTGACAATCCATTTTTTCGCTGATTTCGTAATGCTGAATTTAATGCTTCGTTTTTGCAGATTCAAAGCCATCGGTTCAATCATTAAATCTAAAATCTTAAACATCGCGTCTTCCTCCAATTGATCAAAAATGATGATTTCATCAAATCTGTTTAAAAATTCAGGTTTTAAAACGGCTTTTATATGGCTTTCGATTTTAGTCTGCCACTCGGTTTTTGTCTTTATTTTTGCCTTTGCACCAGCATTTTTTCGCCTTTTCCCGGATAAATCTTCGAAATGGTTAAAACCAATATCCTCTTTTGAAATAAGTTCGGCTCCATGATTGCTTGTCATTAAAATAATGACATTTTCAAATGACACAATATCTCCCGAATTATTGCGGATCTCCCCTTCATCCATAATATGCAGCAAAGAAGTCAACACTTCAGGATGAGCTTTATCGATTTCATCAAATAAAACAACGCTTGATGAATTTTCACTCACAAAATCGCACAACGAAGCGCTGTCATCGTATCCGACATATCCGGGAGGAGCTCCAAATAATTTTGAAACTGTGTGCTTTTCTGTGAATTCGGTCATATCAACGCGAATAAAGTTTGCGGGCTGGATTTTGCTTCCTTCGCGGAATCCGAATAATGATTTTGCCAAAACTTTGGCTGTTTCGGTCTTGCCAACACCTGTCGGACCTAAAAATAGAAAAGTCCCGATCGGCTTGGATGATCCGCTTAGATCGGAAGAGCGTCG
>CAYHDM010000082.1:1506-4093 GCA_964355455.1 uncultured Candidatus Saccharibacteria bacterium | reverse complement strand
TGATAAAAAACTAATCTCTTATCGTTATTAAATCTCTTCTTGCAATATTCGACACATTTTTCGGCTAAATCAATGCCGATTAATTCTGAAGAATAATTTTTTAAATGGTTTGTCCATCTGCCGTGACCGGTGGCAATCTCCAGGATTTTATTTACAGGAAGATAGGCATGAATTCTCGGATAGATTAAATTGAACCACTGGGCTGAAGAATTTCCCCATGGTTCAGACCATTCCTCTCCACAATCTTTCCAATTATAATCGTCATCCCAGGAGATAATGTTGTCGCTGATGTTCATATTAGTTAATTGTTTGGTTGTTAATCGAATCAATTATCGCCTGAACGGCATAAGTCTGTCCCGGATTGGGAGAGTGAACCCAGTTGTAAACTGTGTATTCTGTTTCTCCGGGGTCAGGCCTTACGTAATTTTCTCTTGCTAAAAATCCACGGACACCACACCCATGTCCCCATCCCCCAATCCCTTCGGAACAACCATCACTATGAAAAACATTCACCAACGGTGTCCAATCAACATCATCGCCAAAATAACATGCCCCGGGGGTACAAGAAAACCTACCTTTAATAAGGTGTGTTTTTTCCATCGCCTTCATTCCTTTTAAAATAAAGTGACGCGTCCGGGAAGCACTAAACCTCTCTAACTCCCAATCAGGAATATTTCCAATCGCGATTTCTTTTTGGTAGATCTCATTAACTACCTCTGCCGGCAAACAGCCTTCGACGTCACATACAACGTCTAGCTCAAGAGCACCAAAGGCGCTTAAAAGCATCTGTGTAAAAGCTTGTTCAAATTCTGGATTTCCTCCAATTACCTCTATCGCCTCTGGTTTTAACATTAAATGGCTATACTCTATTCCGCAGAGTATTTCTTTTGGTGTCAACCCGGGAATTGATTGTTCTGTTCTTTCATCAGAGCATGGTTTTTCTTTTCGTCTGTTGGTTTCTATCATTTTAGTTATTGCTATATATTTCGCTTAACGATTTTGAGTAAGGATGTTTTATATTCAATGTCGCCCAGTTTAAACACTTGAGGCTCATTTCCTTGTAATCATTTTTCGAAGGAAAACGAAATTTATTCTGGTTTTTGTAATCAAACAGTATCCCCAGTTTTTCTGTTTTTACAGTCTCTGCAAATCTAAGATCTCCGGAGATAATGCATGGCTTTCCCAAAGAGAGACCGTCAATGATCGAGTTGGGAACGTATTTCATTATCGGACTACGAGGAATAATGACAACATACTGAGACTTCTCAAACTCACCCCGAAGTTGTGTGATATTTTCTGGGAAGACTACTCTAACCTTTTTCGTAATACCAAGGTGATCTATTAATTTAAGCAAATCTTTGGTGTCGTGATCCCGGAGAATTATTGTACAAGTAGCGGCGGTATCCTTAACAAGATTCAATAGGTCATAGATTCCGCGTTCGACTAAAGTATTTTTATCCCCACCGTTCCAAGAGGCAAAGAGTAGATTGATTTCTCTTGGGGTATTGGATCCTCGTGGTACCCATAGCGATGATGGATATTTCAGAATGACCGGGATTCTTTTGTCTGAAAGATGTTTTTTAACAAACTCTAGCGATTTTTTATCTTCAACGATTACCGAACGAACATCATTTAACGAATTTAGATGATTTACTAAAGAAAGATCAATGTCCTTAAATAGTGAAACGAATACCTTCCTTTTTCTAAAATTGAGTGAGATTCTTCTCCAAGCAGAAGCCTCATCTTCAAAAATATGGACGTCCGCTTTTGAAAAAGTAAGTAACAAAAATGCAACGATTGGGTATAACCACATTGGGAAGATCCAGATGTTATCTTTGATATCCTCCAATCTCAAAGGCTTTTGATTCAGGAAGTAGCAACACGTTACAATAGGGTCTTTGGTATTGAGCCTCGAATCTTCAACCTGTTTAGACACCGCCTCGATTTTTCTGGCAAAAAAATTAGTTAAATATATCATCTAAAGTTGATCTTGCTATTAATTCAATTTTCTGTTTTTCAACTATGTCAATTACCGTGAACCTATCCGGCCTTGGTTTAACGTCTGATATAAGTTTCATCAATATCTGCTTATCCATTGTTTCCAGAATGAACTTCTTAAATGGATTGTTTTTCGCAAGTTTGTCATCCAGCCCGGGGCAAACTTCTGGGTAATTAAACGATTTTTGTAGTCGAATTGCGATGGGTATTGTGATTGAAAGTGCAATCCCATGAGGGCAGCGATAGTGGTTTTCAACTAATGACGAAAGTATGTGTTCTGAGCCACTTACTGGTCTTCCGCAGCCATGCTCAACAGCAATATCACCGGATTCCCTTAATAGCTCTGATTGTATTCGGAGGCCGTCCCCGCTATTGTCCAAAATTCTTTCGGCTTCGACCGCGACATCCTTTGCTCTGGAGTAGATCCCTTCATTGATATTCTCTTTCTTATTATCTTTGGCGATTTGCCAGTCAATTAGAGCAGAGCAAGATGAAAGCAGTTCGATAACACCACACTTATTCATGAAACTATTCTTGGAAATTAGTGGCCAGTCAAAAACGACCTTTTCGGGAACCTTGGAATTAAGCG
>CAYHDM010000082.1:0-1496 GCA_964355455.1 uncultured Candidatus Saccharibacteria bacterium | reverse complement strand
CGTGCGCTTCAAACCATTATCAAAAAGGGTACTTTTATCGGTAAAATGACAGTTCGTAGATAAACATGCTGGCACGGCGACAAAGTTGGCACCGGTTACTGAGGAAGAGTATTTTGCGGTATCAATGACCTTCCCGGATCCGAAAGCCAATACATTCTTAGCTTTTGTGCTTCGAATTGAACTAATAATCTCCTCAGCCTCAGATAAATCTGCGTTTTTGACCAAAAACAGCGTTGAAACGTCTATGTTTGCGGGAATTTGATCTAAATATCTACTCGAGGACACGACTAATTCGTGCTCATTCGTGCCTAATATATCTGATAGGTTTTCCTCAGTAGTAGTCATAGAAATTCAAGGCTTCTTTATAACATATATAGGCTCGATTGTCAAAACATCCAGACATGGTTCGATATCCACATGCTAGACACAATATTCTGTTGAATATAGCAAGAAAAAATAGTAATATAGGTTTATGAATAATAGCCAGTTAATGATTTTTTGCGACTTTGACGGAACTTTCATAAAGGAGGACTCTTTGGATGTCCTATTCGAAAGGTACCTCCCTCAATGTGAAATTACTCCACTAGAGTCAAAGTGGAAGAACGGGATAATTGGCTCTAGAGACTGTATATCTTCGCTATTTGAGAAGGTTCACAAAATGACAAAGGACGATGTTTACTTTATCGCCGACCAACTTACTTTAACTGATGGCCTCTCTGAATTTTTAAGATATGTTTCGTCAATTAACGCTAAATTCTATATCATCAGCGATGGGATTGACGTAATTATAAACAGAGTTTTGAAAAACAACGATCTTGCCAATTATGTTGAGAAAACTTACAGTAACAAATTGAGATTTGATAAAAATCTCGCACGATTCAGACCACATAGTCAATCAGAAGATTTCTGTGACCACGAACGTAAATGTGCCTTATGCAAGCAAACCGTTGTTTCACGAATAATTAACAATGGTGGAACCTCAAGAACAATCTATATTGGCGATGGCAAATCTGATGTAAATGTGGCTCTGGAGTGTGAAAAAGTATTTGCGACGAAAAGTCTTCTCCAAGATTCAACGATACCAGAAACTAAAAAAATTCCCTTCAACGACTTTACAACGATACTTAAACATTTTGAAGGCGAAATCATTTAGGCAATTTTTGGCTTTCACTGTACACAATATATCCTTTAGTATTTTTTCATAAAAGTTTTGCGTTTTCTGTTCTTTTCGCCCCGCCGCTGCGGGACGGTTCGAGCCGATGGTCAGGCAGTAGGCAACCGCGAGGCCCAGCGGGAGGGGGCGCTGGGCTGAGCGGTGAGCCAATTAGTAATTTGTTCTAAAATAGGTACGAATATCGTTGTAACAGCTCACATTCAAGGAATAATCGGCGACAGCCGGAATGGTCGCCCGTGCGGCCGCACTCGCACGGAGCGATGCGAAGGGCTTTAAGTTGTTGTCTTCAAAAAGAAAAAAGAACAGAAAACGCAAAACGGGG
>CAYHDM010000081.1:0-4096 GCA_964355455.1 uncultured Candidatus Saccharibacteria bacterium | reverse complement strand
AACATACAGATAAAACGGAACGCGCTGTTCTTCAGGCATAAATGCCCGATTCATCGCGGCAATCTGAATTTTAGTGATAATCATTGAACCTAAAAGTGTCGCATTGTCTTCTCCAATTTTGCCCTGCGACAAATCGCATAAGAAAATTTTCTTGTTATTCATCAGCTCGTCAATTTTGACTTTTGATTTTGGATACTGAATTATTTTACGGATTAAAGGAGATGTAACAAATTGTCCGACTTTATTTAAGATTGGAGCAACTGCTTCGTTTGCGAATTTATCGCTCATTCCTTCATACTCTTTGCTCCAGAACATTTTTAGCATCGGATCATTTATATCCTCCAAAATTCTATCTCTAAACTTTTTGTCATTTAAAATTCTAATGACATCCGGCAAAGTTGCGTTTGGAACATTTACCAAAGTAAATAAAACGTTTCTCAGAATATGTTCCATACGAGGTCCCCACGAATACGAATACAGTTTGTAGAAAATTCCTATAATGCCTGAAACCATTAATTCGCGCTGGCTTGGGTTGTCGATTTCTAAAAGATTTAGCGGATATCCATAATCAGGATCAGCAGGATTAAAATAACATACATCATTAATGCGATTTTTTGGAATATACTGCAATATCGTATCGATGGCATCTCCATGCGGATCCAGGACCGCGACTCCATGCCCCTTTCGGATATCTTCGATTGCCATATTATCAATAAACCATGATTTACCCGTACCGGTTTTCCCGACAATATACAGGTGTCGCAGGCGATCTTTCGCTTTTATTCCAAATATATGCGGACGATTTTTGTAATCAGTTCTTCCGATAAATGTTATATCCCGCTTCTCTTCGTCGGTCATATTTTCATGCGCGATTGGCAGATTTTCCGGAGGATCCAATTGAAGTCTTTTTCCCCATACAATATTCGGAATTCCCATTTTATTATTCGGCATGTGCCACAACGCCGCGATTTCCAGGGTGTTAAGCAGGAACTGAGTTCCAAATGGTTCGTGATTTCTTGTTGCAGATATTAATTTATCTGTATTTCCAAACATTCCCAGCGGTTTTGTGGTGAATCTATTGCCGGCAGGATTTGTATATGCGTTGAACGAGTTAAACAATATTTGAGTGTTCGCTTTTGAATCTGTGACGAGACGCATGAATGCGTGGTATCCGTGATATTTTATTTTTTCCTGTAATTGAGCAATATCGTTTTGCATACTTGAAGTCTTAATTTCAGCCGCATTTATTTTATTAATTCTTTCCAAAACGTTTGACTGCCAGCTCGGGTCGGTCGGTAATAATAGCAATTGTATCCAGAAAAAAGCTTTGGGATCGGGAGATCTTGAAATAGTAGAAAGCACTGAGGCTATCGGATCAGTCTCACTTGTCCCATTTATAGTTTTTATTGGTAAATAGATGCTTTTTGCAAGTGTGATTTCAGATATATCAATTGTACCCAAATTTAACTGTCCTAACGGATCAAATTCATCAAGTTCAGTAATATCGGCCTTTCCATATTGGGCGAGTAATTGATTCTTCATATGTTCAAGTTCGCCTTCGGTTGTTCCGACAACAAAATATATATTTTGCTGCATGGATATGATGTTTAAAGAAAATATTGTGCCTTGATTGGACGGCTTTAGTATCGAAAAAATAGATTTTTTTGCCGATTTTCCACCAAGGCTAGATAAAAAGCTTAAACTATTCTCGTGTGTATATTCGTTATTCTGAGGTACTTTTATTAATAGAAAACGCATTTTCGTCTATATAGATTATACACGACACAGTTCAGAATATTTTTTATATTCTTTGTTATCTATTCTTGTATATGAGGGAGAATGTCTTGTAGCTTCCTGTTGTGCTGCATATACGGCAATCCTATACCAATTACACGCTGATAAAAATTGTCTCATTGACCTGATTGCTGATTCTTTAGGTCCATAAACACTTATCGGTGGAATATTGGGTTTAAATTTATTTGGCAAAATTACCTCGCGTGCATAAAATGGGCTTACGGGATTTCCCCATAATACCATTGTTTCTGCTGCTCTTAATGCTAAAAATGTTCCACATGAACCTATGAACATACAACCTTGGGCTTTTCCCTCTATATACCGGTCACGGTCTAATATTGGCATTAAAAATTCAGGAGGAGGAGGATATGATTCTTCAACAAGACTAAAATCTTCAATATTTATTCCGCGATATAATAGGGCATCCATAAAAAGTTTATTATTGTGTGCCCCTTTTGGATGATAATTATAAAATGTTCCATGGAAGCAATCCCGGGTATTCATAAACATCGGGGTCGAAAGTTTTCTACCCATTTGATAGATTTGTTCTGAAGTGCCTTCAGATAGTTCAATATTTTGCGGTAAAGCTTCATATTCCATCAGACCTGATGGTCCTGACTCAATATACTTTATAAGATCAGGTTCTTCCCATTTCTGTTCCACGTCTTTCTCATCAATAGGTTCATTTAGTTCTACTTCCGGTTCCGGTAATGGATTTGAAATCATTATTCCGATATTTTACAGTTAGGACTTAAAGTGTCAATTTTTTAAGAATTTTTTGCAAAAACTTCTTCTGTGTATGTCGGAAAGATCGAAAATTTTGATCGCCTCAATATGTTTTTTTGTCCCATATCCCACATGTTTATCAAAGCCGTAATTAGGATAAATTGCGTGATATTTTTCCTTCATCAATTTATCCCTGTACACTTTTGCGATAATTGATGCCGCGGCAATTGAGATTGAATGACTTTCCCCCTCCGTAATCGAAGTTGTTCCCGGAAAAACTTTTTTTGTAAAAATTTTGTGATGATCGACTAAAATATAGTCGGCATTTTTTATCTGTAAAGCTGCGTATTCGAGTGCCTGAATATTGCATATCCCTACCCCATATTCATCAATCTGAGTGGATGAAATTTCTGCAATCGAATATTCCGCGCAATTTTGCTTTATAAATTCCGATAAAATTTCACGATTTTTGGACGTAACTTTTTTCGAGTCTTTTATTTTAGTTAAAAATTCATAATGTGGATGCGACTTTTCTCCTATCCAGTCTAAAATATCGATCGGCCAGACAACTGCCGCGGCAACAAGTGGACCGGCTAAACTCCCACGACCTACCTCATCAACTCCGGCAATAATTTTGAGACCGCTACTCCATAGCGAATTTTCATATTTTAAATTTTTCGGAATTTTCATTGTCACAATTTATGCAGCCTTTTTTTCTTCGCCGTTAGCATTTTCAATATCGTCTTCATCAACCATTACTGAAACAGCGGAAACTTTGTCGTCGGATTTTAGTCTCATCAGAATAACCCCTTGAGTCGGACGACCAAGTATCGGTACTGATTTTGCCGGAATTCGAATTACATGCCCATTTTCTGATGTCAGCAGAACGTCCTTGCTTTCACCGCTTATAGCTTTTACAGCGACAATATTTCCTGTCTTTTTTGAAACTTTTAAGGCGATTACTCCACTTCCGCCACGATTTTGTAGGCCATATTCTTTTGATGGAGTTGATTTGCCGTATCCATTTTGTGTAATAAACAACAAACGCTCATTTTTATCCGACAAGGTTTCCATACTTACAACGTAATCCGATTCTTTTAGTTTTATTCCGCGAACTCCGGACGCGCTTCGACCCATCGGGCGAACATCTTTTTCTCTAAAACGTATTGACTTGCCCTCGGCGGTTACCAATATAACATCGTTTGATCCGTCGGTTAAAGTTGCGCGGACAAGTTCATCTCCGTCATTTAAGCCGATTGCGATTATTCCTGTTTTGCGAATATTATCGAACTCGCTTAGTGAAGTCTTCTTAACATTTCCTTTTTTGGTCGCCATCAGTATGTATAAGTCATTTTTAGTTCCCTCTTGGGCTTTTGAAATGGAAATTACCTCCTCCAATTTTTCAGTGGATGCCATGTCAATCACATTTACAATCGCAGTGCCCTTTGTAGTTCTAGCTGATTCAGGGATATCCCATACCCGTTTTTCATAGCCCTTTCCTTTATCGGTTAAGAATAAAATCCGATCATGAGTGTCGGCGAGGCGCAGCATCGAAACTTCATCTTCTTCTTTTGTC
>CAYHDM010000080.1:0-4270 GCA_964355455.1 uncultured Candidatus Saccharibacteria bacterium | reverse complement strand
TGGTTTAAGGCACCGCTCTTGAAAAGCGGAAGGCTCGCAAGGGTCTCGTGAGTTCGAATCTCACCTCCTCCGCACATTGACAATTTAGTATCGGTATGACCTAATTGCTTGAGGCAACTCAGCGACCCGAGTGCTTCAAAGGCCAAACAAAAAAACGCGAGAGATGCTCGCGTTTTTTGTTTTTGTTATTCAGTTACCAAGGTCAGCTTTTTATCTTTGTAAATAATTCTAGATCGGAGGTTTGCCAGCAGTTCTCTCTTCTCGCTAGTGCCACCTTCTTTGAGAATATATTTAGCGTAATTTCTAATTCCTATAATTTTATCAGTTTCGATTTTTTCTGTTGCCCCCAGTACTGATCTCTGGAAAATATTGAACCTGGCGATTTCTTCCTCAAGTTTTTGTCTCATTCCTAACTCGTTGATATCTACTTTATCTAAAATCTTAAGTAGTTCGGTTATCAATTCTTCTTTTCGTATATACTTATTCTTGCAGTTTCTGTCTCTGGCTCTAGAGCATGAGTAGTAGATGTACCTATTGGCACCACCATTTTTAAGCTGTTTCCATTTTTCTTCGGCTGATATGCCCGAGCCACAATATCCGCAGGTAAACAGTTTGGTGAAGGCGAATTCTTTTGTTTCTCTCACAATCTGATCTCTTTTAAGATGAGCTTGCACTTTTTCAAAAAGTTCTTGATCAATGAGCGGCTCATGCTTTCCTTGATACCACTGCCCGCTGGCTCGAGGATATTCGAAGGGGCCGTAGTAGAAGGGATTCAATAACGTGCGGTATACTCCGCTTAAAGTCAGGGGCTTGTTTCCCCGAGTATAGAAATTAAGTTCAAACCTAAGCCAGTTATAAATTTTTCTTCCTGACCAATGCTCGTGGGCCACTTTTTCAAACATTTTTTTGACTACCGGTGCTCTGTCTGGATCCAAAATTATCTGGCACTTTCTATCCATCAGTTTTTGGATTAAATATCCAAGCGGTGGCATTGTGGGCCATAGTCCCATTTCAACTCTTGTCCTGAGGCCCCTTTTAACATTCACTCCTCTGTTATCGTTTTCCAATTTCGCCTGACTTCCTAAAATCATAAGTAGGAATTTTTCATTAGGGTTGTTTGTAAATCGCTGGCTATATGTCCGTATTTCCTGAAGTTTTCCGGCATCCATAAGATCTACGATTTTCCCCAAGTCTCCGGCATTTCTTGAAATACGGTCGGATGCCCAAGTCAAAATACCGTTATATTTTCCTTGAGAAATTTCCTCGATAATTTCATTGAAGACTGGTCGTTGCCCAGTCTCTTTAGCAGAATGACTCTCCCTTTTCATGGCCACTATTTCTAAACTTTCTCTCTCAGCCATTTGAAGCATTTCCTTTACTTGGCTATCAATGCTCAAAACTTGGCGTTCTTCTGATTCGGTTGATTTCCTAGCATAAAGGCAGTATTTAACTTTTATTGGAGCTTGTACGGCTGCCTGTCCTATACTTGCCCCAAAGGGCGCTTGCGTTGCTTGCATATTTTTTAGTTAACTAATAATCCTTACAACACAAGGAATGACGCAACCCCCTCAAGGAGTCCAGAGCGTCCCGAGAGCTAACTGTTGACAACTTAACCCTACTAAATGACTTGTCCACAGATCCATTTCTTGACAAATAGGATGTAGGGGTATATCCTATATATTGAGGTCGTTATGAATATTAAATTAACTAAATATTATGGTAGATCAAAATTTGAAACAACGGGCTTTGCATAGGGCAAAAATCATTCGGGGCCAATTGGATGGTTTGGTTAAAGCTATAGATAAAGAGACATATTGCACCGACTTATTGGGCCAGTCACTCTCAATCCAAAGATCGCTTAAAAGCTTGGATGCCTTCCTTCTTGAAAATCATTTGAGAACTCACGTGAAGCACCAAATGAAAAATAAAAATGAGGAGGAGAAAGCTGTAACCGAACTGATCAAAGTTTACACTTTATCAAATAAATAATAATGCGATTAAATATTACTAATAACTTAAAATATGGAAGACAATAAACATCCTACAAGAAAGGTTTTTGATCTCGTGTGCAGGATGGAGCTTGATATTGAAAGTGTCAGGCATTCATTTGAGCACAACAGGATTGAATATTATTTTTGTTCCGACAATTGCAAGGAGCATTTTGTCGAAGACCCGGAAAAATATATCGGAGAAAATTAAAAGTTAATTTAAATGATATGGGAAAGTTATCTTTGAAGTCTTATGTGTCTAAGTGTGTTTTGGGATCAGAAATAATTTACGTGCTGTGTTTGATTGGCGGATTGTTGCCATGGCGGAATCAGGCGGCAATAGAACTTCATCACCGATTATTTGAGACCTTGCCCGGATTTACTTGGCTGACCATCGGCAGTTTTATTTGGGGAGCTATATTAATCGCGGTTCTCTCGTGGATATTCGGTTTATACATGGTTTGGATGCATAACTCAAGCTTAATCAGGGATAATAAATAATTAAAATTTATGCACGATCACGAAAAAGACAACAAAGGAATGGGTTCCATGATGTGGATGATGGTCGTTTGTTGCGCTATACCCTTGGTTCTTATTCTCATTTTTGGAGTAGGAGGCAGAGCGTTGGGCGCTTCGTCATGGATCATATTTGGAGGCATTGCGGTAATGATGCTGGCTCACTTCTTTATGATGAGAGGTCACGGGCATTCTAATGAAGAACATGATAAACAGGGTGCTGCCGGTCAGGACGGTAAAAATAAAGACGATAATGAACACAAAAATCATTCCAGTCATGGATGTTGCAGTTAAATAAAGTTAAAATTATATGGAAAACAGGATTAAATCATTAATTAAAAAATTAAGCAGATTTGGTTTCAGTGTTAAGCCAAAAAAAGAAAGCCGCATAGATCCGGTATGCGGGATGGCCGTGTCGGACGACTCACTTAAAGCTGATTATAAAGGTAAAAGCTATTATTTCTGCTCAAGTCATTGCAAGGAGCAGTTCTTGGCAAATCCTGCCGAGTATGCGGATTAAAAAATAATGAATACACAACAGAAATCATTAATATTTTTGAAAGCAAGCGTGGCGACAATATCGCTTTTGTTTGTGTATTTTATATTGGTCGGCCTTATATCGGGAATAAAATTTGCTTTGTCACAGTTTTCAACCTATTGGTATTTCCTAATCAGCTTGGCAGTCGGTTTTGGAGTTCAGATGGGATTGTATTTATATCTGCGGTATCTTGTAAAAAACAGCAGCATGAAAATGGGAGGTAAGACTATCGCGGTAACGGGAACGACTTCCACCCTGGCAATGATTTCATGTTGCGCCCATTATCTTGCCAACATTGTGCCTATTCTCGGTATAGCTGGAGCGCTTACTATTGTTGCTCAGTATCAAATAGAGATTTTCTGGGTCGGTCTTGTTTTTAACTTATTTGGAATTACTTTTATTGTTAATAAAATAGTTAAATTCAAAAACGCACATGAATAAAACACTTACAATATTCATATTAATGCTCGCGTTTGTTGGAGGATTCCTTCTTTTTTATCGTCCAAAATCGGCATCTATTCCGACCCAAGATGTCTCTCCAGTTTCAAATATACAGCAGTGGGAAACAAAAACTGATGAACAGGCAAATGTTACTGTTGTAATTACACCGCTTGATCTTTCGACTGAATCAGCCGAGTGGAAATTCGATGTTGTCATGAATACGCACTCAGTAGAATTAGATCAAGATATAGTTAAAGCAGCTACACTCATAGACAATCCTGGAGAGGAGTATAAACCATTACGCTGGGAAGGTGCAGAACCAGGAGGTCACCACAGAGAAGGAACTTTAGTGTTTGCCCCGATTAAGCCATACCCACAACACCTAAGTTTGATTATAAAAGGTATTGGCGGCAAAGACAGATCTTTCGCTTGGATATTGAATGGAGAATAATTTTTTAAATAAATTAGAATTATATGAATCATAATAATGGTGTGGTGGGTGGGGAAGATGGTCAGCGAAAATCAAACTGCAAATGTGGCGAGGAGTGTTTAAGTTGCAAAGCTGAAGAACTTAGTGTTGATTGCGGCTGCCAAATAGAAGCAAAGCAGTACGAATATAAAATGTCGGAAAAGTTAAGCCATAGTGAACACGATCACAAAGAACATAACCATTCTCATGCAGCTGAGACTATATATACCTGCCCCATGCATCCGGAGGTAAGGAAGACCGAGCCCGGCAAATGTCCCGGTTGCGGTATGGATTTGATTCCTGAAAAGAAATCGGCAG
>CAYHDM010000079.1:0-4281 GCA_964355455.1 uncultured Candidatus Saccharibacteria bacterium | reverse complement strand
CCGGGTTTATTTCAGCAAGTTTATTTAAAATGGTAGTTTTGCCTATGCCTGTATATCCGTCAACGGCAACGACAATCTTGTCCTTTCCCACAAGCCATTTATTTAAACTTCCTTCTATTTCTATGCATATTTTTTCTGAGTCCATTTCTACATAATACAATAATTGCTGGTGTGATAAAATGAAGTTATGGAAACAAATGAACAAGCATTAGGTATTGATATTGGGAATGTAATAATTAATCATCGCCTCGTGGACAAAAATGATAGTGTTTTATATGAAGAACGTTACTCAACCATTCCTGCATCCGAAGGGATGTATGATTCTATTAAAAAATTAAATAATGAAATATTTCACGGCAATATTTTTTTAATATCAAAATGTACCGAGTGGGCGCAGACAAAAATTCTGGAGTGGCTAAAAGATAATGATTTTTATGAAAAAACCGGAGTGAAGCCAGAAAATGTACTTTTTTGCCAAGAACGCCATGAAAAGGATAAAATTTGCCGTGACAACAACATTGATTATTTTGTTGACGATCGGCTTGAGGTTTTAAGTTACATGATTGAAAATGTTCCGCATTTATATTTATTCCGGGCGGAACAAGCCGAGGTTGATGAATTTAAGCAATTTTTGCCGAAAGTTACGAGGGTAGAAAGCTGGGTAGAGGTTGTGGAAAAAATAATATAAGAAATATGGAAATAAAATCACAAATGATCAATACAGATGGAAGTGTTGTAAATCTGACATATAGAGATGCAGATTCATTTGAAGACCTCATTTCAAAAAAAGTAACACAATCCTACGGTGTCTGTTTTGTGGGCGACAAAATAGTCATTGTTCATATTCCAAAAATTAACCATTGGGGGTTAGTCGGTGGGACCCTTAAAGAAGGCGAATCATATGAAGAATGTTTGAAAAGGGAGATAAAAGAAGAATCAAATATGAAAGTTAATTATTTTGCTCCGATCGGATATCAGGAAGTGGAGCTTCCGAACGAAACAATCTACCAATTGCGTTACTTATGTATAGTTGAACCATACGGCGAGTTTATTTCTGACCCAGACGGAAGCGTAACGGAAATCAAAATAATTGACCCAAAAGATTACAAACAATATTTTGATTGGGGTGAAATTGGAGATAGAATTATGGAGAGGGCAATTGAATTGAAGGAAAAATTTGAAGAATGAAAAAACTTATAGATTTTAATTAGCCCCCAAATTCTTTTAATGTTTCTTCTGCAAGCAAATTAATATCTTCTCTTGCTTGGTTTATTTTTTCTTGAACACCTTCTGCTTTCTCCATTTCTTTTTTTAGATATTCTCTATTCATCACATTGTCCAATTTTTTCTCTTTTTCTGTAAAAACCTGCTTCAGTCTATGTGGTATTGTGTCTACCGGGTCGTAAGATGAATATACTCCAGCAAGGTTTTGTTTTGTACTCTTTGGATGCAAATTATGAAAACCTGTTTGGCCTAGTTCTCCCCAAAAAACTTGGTCATTGTTTTCAGGATTTTTAGGAAGTTTTAATAAATTTTGTATATCTTCTAACTTTTTTTGATCTGCTATTGATAATGCCGCGATGTCAAAATTAAAATTTAATCCGTGATTGCTTAGAATTTTAAATGCGCGAGTTAATGCCGTCATAGTACGGCCAGTTTGAACATGTTCAGTAACCAAAAGGGTTCGATTAGGATTTAGCTTTTTCAAAATATTACTAACTTTTGAGTAGATGGCGTCCACATCCTTAAAGCTACGGTGGCTAGCGGTTACAAATCTGATATCTGGTACAGGCAAGCCTTGTTTTTCCTGAATGCTGTTCAAAACTTTTCTAAGAAATAAACTAACTAATCTACCACTAGCATCATCGCTTAAAATAAGGTCATATGTCTTACCGGATTCAAATATTTTTTGGGCTAATTTAAAAAGATCAGGCGCAATATTTTTAATTTCTTGCGTCTTAATATCTTTAACCATCTCCCATCTGTATTTTGGTCCTTCTTTTGATTTTACCTCTACTTTTTCAAGAGAATTCATAAATTAAATAGTAGCATTTTTTAATAAAAAAGGACTGCCCGTTTCCGAGCAGTCAAGCGATTCGTTTTTAGTAACTGGTGAGCATCACCCAGTATCAACACGGATTTAAGGTCCCCATGTCTCCCGGACCGGCTCGCTAAGAGCCGAGTAAGCGATCGCGGAGGTTGCGCAAGAGGTCGGTAGCCGCTTGGTTGTTCACGGCAAACGGCAGCATCAGGTTGAGCAGGCAGAGAGAAACCTCACGGGCTTCTTCCTCCGACAGCTTCTTGATGCCAGCGACGACGGTGTTGAGGTCGCTCTGCTGTGTGCCATTCAGTGCGACCAGCGGAGTTGAGTTCTTCAGTTGGACGCCGACCTGCTCCAGAATCTCCTTCAGCTCGTTTAGCGACTTGCGGCCGAAGTGTTTGATTCGGAGCAACTCCTTCTCGGTCACACCGGCGAGCTGGCTGACGTGAGTGATACCGGCATTCTTGAGGCAATTGTAGAGCCCACAAGAAAGCTCAAGGCTCTCAATTGCGGCGCCACTCGCCACATTTTGCCTCATCCCCACGATCAACTGCTGGGTTTCCCATTGCTCGAGTCGCGAAATAGCGACCCGTAGCTCTTGGTTCCTGCGAGACTGGATGTTATCATCCGGCTTTGGGGCCGGATCTCCGCCGACCGCCGACAAATCGATGCCGAACATTTGCTGAACGGCAAGGATTTGCATTGCGGGTGCCGGGGCATCCTTTCTGCCGGTGAACCAAAGTTGCGCTGGCACGTTCTGGAAATATTTCTCAAAACGCGCCTTCAGGTCTGCAAACTGCGACTCGCTGATTCTCATATTTATTCCTTAAAGAACTCTTGGATTTTACTCCCACCGCAACACTCAAGTTTTGAATGCTCTGGTAGGAGGGCCAATCAATGTAGATTGACCCTTTTGAGAGATCAGCTCGCAAGCAGTCGGTCGAGTGCTTCGGCCCAATCCTTGGAACCGTCTGCCGTGAGTCGAGCGTGGAGCATCATCACTTTCGCGCCTTCGATGATAACCGGGAAGCGCGAGTAGTGGTCGAATGCCGCCGAGAAGGGGTCATCGTGGTGGCCCAGGTCGGTAACCACAGCCACGTGCTTGGCACCCTGGCGCGCCGCCTCGATCATGAGGAGTACGCCGTAAGGAACCAATTCGCCGAGCTTGAACTTGCTTCCCATGGTCTTGGAAGACATGGGCAGATGCAAGTCGGTGAGAACGATGTCGAACTTCTCTTTCGAGAGGATCTCCATCGCGCTCTGGTAGCCAGTTACGGTTGTGAGTTTGTGGCCAGCGAGGCCAGTCTTGGCACTCTCGATGTGTTGCGGAGTGTCGTCGATGACGAGTATCCGCTTGGCGTCGGCACGAAGTTGAACTTCGACCGTAGGCGCTGCCAGTGTCTCTTCAATCGGCTTGATTTCCTGACGCACTTTATCGATGACCCGAATCAGGTCGACGAGCATGGTCGGGATTCTCAGAATCGTGCAGTTGTCGGGCAGATTGAAGTTCGACTCGGGGTACACCGTGATACATACATAGGATTTCTCCTTGTGGTATTCCTGTTCGATGTCTCGAACTTCGCCGAAAATGACGAGATCCGCTTCCGCATGGCTTTCCACGTAAACGTGGGACTCGCCGCCGGGCAGGACCTGCTTGATGGCTTTTGGTAACGGGCTATCTTTCATTGCAAGATAGATCCGTACGGGACGGGTGGCAGTGGTTGTCATATCTCTCCTTTTCTCAAAGAACTTTTGGATTTTACTCCCACCAAAAGATTCTCGTGTGAAAATGTTTTGGTAGAAGCCCGAGGTGTAAACACTCGGGACCGTCACGCAGACGGGTTTTGTTTTGGCTACTTCTTCCCACCCTTCTTGGCGCCAAAGATCATGATCTTGATACCCCAGATCATGAGGGCGATCACCAGAAGGTTCATCAAGAGAGGCATAATCACTCTGTTGATGGTATCCGCTATGATAGCCGGATTGAAAAGAAGCCAGATGGCCACCAAGGTGGCGATGAGACCGAAGACGTACTTCGGCCTGTTGAAGAAGCACTTCCATGTCATATGCGGCTCCTTTCCAGCCTTAATTCCCAATGTACTATTGCATTTCCACCCTCTATTATACACCTGTCAGTCGCTTTTGTCAAGCTCGCCAACAGTAGATGCTTGATTGCTTTGCCTGGTCTATGACAACCACAGCCTGTTTATTTTTCGTCGGACTCAGCAGGCGCCGACTAG
>CAYHDM010000078.1:0-4301 GCA_964355455.1 uncultured Candidatus Saccharibacteria bacterium | reverse complement strand
AACGCTCTAGCCAGCTGAGCTAACCGCCCTAAATCTCTCCGGTTATTATTTTTTTTATTACTTTCTGAGAATCTTATCAACCATACCGTATTTTAAAGCTTCCTCGGCATCCATATGGTAATCGCGCTCTGCGTCGGCTTCAATCTTTTTTAATGGGACACCTGTATCTTTTGATATGGCTTCATATAGTTGTTTTCGAAGTCTTAAAATTTCTTTTGCCTGGATTGCGATATCAGTCGCTTGGCCTTCGGCTCCTCCTGTTGGCTGGTGAATCATTATCATTGAATGTGGAAGTGCGAATCGTTTGCCTTTTGTTCCTCCAGCTAAAAGTACAGCTCCCATTGAGGCAGCAAGCCCTATGCAAATGGTAGAAACATCGCATTTCAGACTTTTCATTGTATCGTAAATGGCCATTCCATAGTAAACAACTCCGCCCGGAGAACTGATATACATATTTATATCCTTTTTCGGATCGTCTGCCTGTAAGAATAAAAGTTGGGCGATTACGGTATTTGCGCTTGCTTCATCAATTGTTCCGCCCAAAAATATGATTCTGTCCTTTAATAATCTGGAATAAATATCATAAGATCTCTCGTAACCTTTTGGATCTTTTTCGATAACTACCGGTACTAGTACGCTCATTTATTTCTCCTTTTTTGAACTAAGTTTTTGACTACCTTTTTCGTTTTTGTCATCTGCGTCTTCTGCAATTCTTTGAAGAGTTTTATTCTTCAAAAGAACAGCTTTAATATACATTTTTTGATCGGGTTTTGACAATGCTTCACGGCTTTTTTCATCCGGTATCGCTTTTATTGTTTGTTCGACATCAATATCGGTAATTTCTATGCCTTCTTTTATGGCTATTTCGGTTATTGCGAAATCTGATTTTATATTACGCTCCGCGATTCTTTTATATTCATTTCGGACTTCTTCCGCGGATTTTTTGACTGCCTCCAAATATTTATCGATAGTAACTCCCATTTTGTCCAGCTGTCCTAGCATTGAGGACATCATCCGGTCGGTTTCTTCGCTTATTAATTGTTCTGCGGCTTCTACTTTTGATACTTCCAAAACGGCATCAATGATATCTTCCGTTGTCAATGTCTTTGCATCGGGATTGCTTTTATCTTCTTTCTTAACCGATTTTTCTTTTGCACCTTTTTTTGCCTTTACCGCTTTTTTATACTCTCCAATTTCAATTTCAGGTTTTTCGATGATAATCATGACAAGTTTGAGATCCTTTCCCTCATCAAACTCCTTAATTTCATATCGGGGATAGACTATCGGAGCAAATTTATTCTCCTTTAATACCTGTGATTGAACACTCTCAATCAAATGATTTAGTGCGTGACTTCGCAAATGAGCCTGATCAACATTATCTTTAACGATATTAAGAGGAGCTTTTCCTTTTCGAAAACCCTTGATATCAGCATTTTCAGCCTCGTGTTGCAAGGCTTCCTTGAAAACCTCGTTAACCCTTTCGACCTCGACCGTTACATCGATTTTATATGTATTGTTTTTATCCTTATTTACTTTGATTTCCATTTTGCTTGCAAAACTAGAATCGCCAAAGTGGCGATTCGTCTCTTTATTCGTATCTTAAGGCTTCTATTGGATCTTTTCGGCTGGCCTTAACAGCCGGATAAGTCCCGAAAATTATACCTACAAATGCCGAAAATGAAAAGGCTAGCAAAATGGACCACCATGGAACCTCTGTTCGTAAAAATCCTCTCATTGCAAGGGATCCAAGCCAACCCAGTGCGATTCCTACAATTCCGCCTAAAACGCTAAGCAAAACCGATTCAAATAAAAACTGCAATGCAATCTCATTAGGAGTTGCTCCCAAGGCCTTGCGAAGCCACGATTTCTTAGAGCAATATCTCTTGCGTCTTTCGCGGCTTTTACCGTTTGGGATACTATATAACTATCGAGTGTTGCTAATATTTGACCGGGTTTTACCTGATCGCCTTCTTTAACATTAATCCGGGTGAGGGTTCCCGCACTTAAAAAATTCAGATCAGAAGAGTTTTCCGAAGACATCACTCCGCTTGCAGATACAGTTTCACGAACTGCAACATTTTCGGTTTTTACCTCCTCAACCACAATGGTTTTAGGACCTTTGCTTGAATACCAAAACCACACTCCACTGCTTATAGCTATTATTAAAACAGCTGAAATTATTATTTTTATTTTTGTGATTTTCATTAATTTGACGCTTTTTTGTGAGGCAGATCAAGCAGCGTCTTAAATACAAGACCTAAAAAGGTAATTATACTAAATGTATATAAAACAGAGCCGACAACCGGACCCATGCTTATTACATCAAATATTAAAATACCACAAACTATTGGAATTAAAGTGCTTTTAGATTGTGGCAAAAGTTTTTGTCCGATAAAGGCCGCCGGGTAAATCGGAGATATATAAAATAGAAACATAATTATTGCTGATGACAATAATGCGATCGGAATTCCAATTATTGAAATGGAAAGTTCCAATAAAACTAACGGAAAAACTAGAAATGCTAAAACTCCATAGAATAAATTTCTCAAAATGTTTTTGCTGTATAAATCAAATCCTTTAATAAATTTTTCAGGGAAGAATTTTAAGATTAAAATAGCTATGAGGATTAACGACAGTGAATGCAAAATTTTTCCAAGTATTATTTGCAGTCTTATGTCCTTTTCGGTTGATTTGAAATCAGAAGTATCTGTCTTAACCAATTTCCCTCCAAGAAATGAATTGCTGGTTAAATTCGGAATATTATTTAGGTAGTGGATATTTCCTGCTACATTGCCTTCGACTAATATATCTGAATTTTCCGCGTATCCTAAATTGAGATCTCTTCCAATTCTTCCATATAATGCGAATTTTGAGGATATTCCATATGCGTCAGCATCAATTTCACCTGTCGTGGGAATTAACACTTTTTCTGCTATAAATCCCAGCGAACCTGAAATGCGGGACTTAATTTCTACCGAGGAGGCAATAATTCTCACATCGCCCTTTATCGGCGCGTCAATATATATGTTTTCTCCAATAAGAAATAAGTCCCCGTTTATGGGCTTTGTGATTGTGATATTTTGCCCGATTAGTAGCATCTCTCCATTAACTTCATTTTTCACGTCAATTATTTCCTCGGCTATAAAATGTGGAGCCGGCCCGGAAATACTAATTGCATACGCATTAAATGGATTTATATAAAAGAGTATTAAGATAAATGTAAAAATTGAAATGATTTGATTCATAAACATAATTATAATATGGTGCCGAGGAGAGGACTCGAACCTCCAAACCTTGCGGTACATGCTCCTAAGGCATGCGCGTCTACCAATTTCGCCACCTCGGCATGATGAGCTTCTTAATTATACAGAATTTTTGGATTAATTGGATTAATTTTAGAGGATTTCAGTCGCAGCGATCTTATTCATGAAGCCTTTTACGCACAGAACCCATGTGGCATTTTCGGGATTACCTCCGGCCCTTTCGACTGATCCGGCGTTATACCATTGGACGACGTCTTCAGGCTCGACACCCAGATTACGTTCTGCCGAATTTGAAGCTATACCTCTGGAAACTCGACCGATGCAATGTTCCCATGTATCGCAGTTGTGTCCTTGAACTGATCGGATAGTATCAACGCTGTCATAAACAGCCCAGCCCCACGCATTATATGAACTGATCCCGCTAAAATTTGGAGTAACCTTTCCTCCTCCACTTTCACACATGGCAATTGCTGCAACTAGATTTGGTTCAATTTCATTTATCTGCCCCTCGCGAACAAAATTACATCCTTGTCCGGCTAGCGGAGCGTTAATTTTAGGGTTGGCAAAAAAGTTATCTATTTTCTGGGCTTTTTCGTTCCCAAAAGCACAAGATTCAGTGGAAGTTGCTATTACATCCGCATAGTCGGTGCTGCTTAAATTGATTTCAATATATGGTACGGACAATTCTTCACTTTGTGCGTAAGTTTGGCCAACCTGACCCGGTGCGGCTATCAACCAATACGCCGATATTAATATCACCATGAAAGAGAGAACGTAAAAGTAGATGAAGGGTAATAAAACCAGTTTTATGTTAAGGTTATTGGGCATTGCTGAAAATCAGTGTATCAAATGAATTTTTCAAAGGCAAATGTCGCATTATGGCGGGTTTCGATTATGCTAAAGCTTCTAGAGGTTGATAATATGGTGAATTTTACTTACACAAATGGCGTATTTTATGAGGATAAAAAGTGAGTTTTGTGGAACTCTATACTATTTGATCCGAAATCCATACGAAGAGGTTAAAAATGGTGCGTCTGG